>CAZFNO010000001.1:0-73336 GCA_964520695.1 uncultured Gammaproteobacteria bacterium
ATCTTTTTATTAAACCTTTGTTTTGGTTCGGCAAAACATATATAAGACATAAAGGATTTATGGATCTTTTTCCCGGGTTTGTTTTTTCATTTTTCTCAGCAATAAGATATCCAATTTCATTTATAATATCTTTTTAATATGAAAATTCTGGTAACAGGAGGAGCAGGATATATAGGCTCGATTACAGTTAAAAAACTTCAAAATGAGGGACATGACGTTGTTGTATTTGATAATCTTTCTTACGGACATAAAGAGTCTGTAAGCAGTTCTTTGATTGAAGGAGACCTGATAGATAAAAAATTTCTTTTCCAATCTCTTGAGAATCAAAAATTTGACGGGGTAATACATTTTGCATCCTACGCGCTGGCAGGAGAATCCATGAAAGATCCTTATAAATATTTTTACAGCAATTTAGTGGGAGGGTTAAACCTTCTTGAGTATATGAAAGCAAACGATATAAAAAATTTAATTTTTTCTTCCACTTGTGCAATTTATGGTACTCCGGAAAATTTGCCTGTTTCAGAAAATGAACCAACAAAACCGGAAAGTGTATATGGAGAATCCAAATTAATGCTTGAAAGAATTATCAATTGGTATGATAAGATTTTTGGAATTAAATTCATTAATTTAAGATATTTTAATGCGGCAGGGGCAAGTCTTGATGGATCACTTGGTGAAAATCATGAGCCAGAAACACACATAATTCCTCTGGCAATAAAAGCGGCTATTACCAAATCCCCATTTAACTTATATGGTAATAATTATGGTACGCCGGATGGGACGTGTATAAGAGACTATATTCATGTAGAAGATTTAGCTAACGCACACATTCTAGCCCTAAATTATCTAATAGAAAACAAAAAAAGCGATAGTTTTAATTTGGGTACTGGTAAAGGATATTCAAACTATGAGGTATTAAATACTATTAAGAAAATATCTGGAATAGATATTAAAGTTGAGGTGAAGCCAAGAAGAAAAGGTGATCCTGAAATAATTTACGCAGACAACTCTAAAGCAAAAGCAGAACTTGGATTTGAACCAAAGTACTCCGATCTCAAAACAATTATAAGAACCGCTTGGGAGTGGCACAAGAAACAATTTGAAATTTGAAATTTGAAATTTAAAATTAATGAACCAAAATGCTAAAGTTTATTTTTTCCATTTTTCTTCTACTCCTTATCTTCACTAACGAAACATACGCTGAGTCGTCATATGTTCTTCCTTACCCATCTTTTATGCCGGGAAGTAAATTTTACATAATTTTTGAAGTCAAAGATAAATTATCAAAATATTTCTACTTTGGTGATTTTGGCAATTTCAAATATAATCTCTCGCAATCGGACAAATATTTAGTTGAGGCAAAAACGCTTTTTGAGTATAAACAGTATCTTTTGGGTTTTACCTCACTTCAAAAATCAAATGAATATTTTACAAATATAAAATCTAATTTAGGCAGTGCTAAAAATTCTGGCAAGAATATAGAAGATAAAGAAAAAAATCTTACAGAGGCGTCCCTTAAGCATGTTGAGGTACTCGAAAGAATAAAAGAGAATGTTCCCCAGACTTTTGAATGGGTACCCGAAAAAGCAACGCCAACAAAACTTTATCTAAAAAAACAAATTGATGATGCGATAAAAATAAGACATTCGATATGAGATTAAGTTTATTTATCTACTTTGCTTCTTTATTATTTTTAACTGTTTTTTCTTATGCGTTTATTGATCCTAATCTTTTATATTTAAATGTATTGTATTCCGGATTCCATTTAGAATATAGAGAATTCTCTTCAATAATCTATCTATTTATATTAACAGCCCTTTTTACTTCATTTTTTTTGATAATAAACAATAAAAGTCTATTTAAACTACCTGTTAAAAAGATAATTCTTCTTACAATAATAGTTTTGTTTCTTTCGTATCCCGCAATGCTCTCATATGATATTTTTAACTACATAACTACTGCAAAAGTTACCTTTTCTTATCTTGAGAATCCCTACATTATTTATCCGGTAGAGTTTATCGGAGAACCATATCTTGAATTCACCAGAGCTGCCAATAAAACCGCACTTTACGGTCCTTTTTGGATTTTGCTCTCAGGAATTCCATTTATTTTAGGATTTGGGAATTTTATAATCACTCTTTTTAATTTCAAGCTTTTTGTTGTCTTTTTTTATCTTGGTATTTCATACTTAATATTTAAGCTCACAAAAGATTCAAAAAAAGTTGCTTTTTTTGCGCTCAATCCTTTGGTTCTTATTGAAACAGCCGTATCCGGACATAACGATGCAGTTATGATGTTTTTTGCTCTTTTCTCACTCTACTTTTTGAAAAAGAATAGACATGTCTTTTCAATAATTTTTCTGGCTTTTTCGATACTGATTAAATTCGCATCGGTATTTCTAACCCCTGTTTTTATTTATTATTTTTATATGAAATTAAAGAAAAAAAGAATAGATTGGGATAAGATTTTCATGTTATCCTCAACATCAATGCTTGCGATATTCTTTTTATCTCCGCTTAGGGAAGAAATATATCCGTGGTACGCGATTTGGTTTTTAACTTTTGTTGCCCTAATTCCAAAATATAAACTGTTGAAACAGCTCAGCCTTCTTTTGTCTTTTGTTTTGCTTTTGCGATATATTCCATTTATGTATTTAGGAACTTATTTTGGCCCAACGCCGGGAATTAAAATCCTGGTTACATTTATACCTATTACGGTTTTAATATTTGTATATTTAATAAAAAGAAAAGAAAAGCTTGTAAAAATTCTAAAAAGACATGAATTTAATTTTAAAATATAAATTTCTTATTGCTGTAGTAGTTATCTCCACAATTTCCGTAATCTCGCTTCTAAATTCCGGTCTTCCGCCAACGCATGATGGAGAACATCATGTTCTAAGATTCCAGCAATTTTACAAAGTCTTGTCAGAGGGGAATTTATATCCAAGGTGGGCTCCGGATTTTAATAATGGTTATGGCATTCCTTTGTTTAATTTCGTTTATCCTTTACCCAATTATGTTGCATCAGTCTTTTATGCTTTAGGCTTTAGCTTTATTGACAGTTTTAAGATGAACATGATAGCGGCAAGCATAATTGGTGCTATTTTTATGTATCTTTTTGCCAAAAAGTATTGGGGAAAGCGAGGAGGAGTTGTTTCTTCCGTTTTCTACACATTCTCGCCGTATCATCTTTTGGATATTTACGTGAGAGGATCTGTTGGGGAAGTATGGAGTTTGGCGATTGCTCCCGGTCTCATGTGGAGTTATCTTAATTATTTTGAAAGTAAAAAAAATGTATCGTTGATATTATCCGCTGTTTTTCTTGCTCTTTTAGTTTACTCACATAATATTTTAGCTTTAATATTTTTTGGATTCTTTATTGCCTACGCTTTATTTCTGATAAGGAATTCAAAAAATAAAAAGGGAAATTTCAAAACTCTCTCATTAATTATTTTTACGGGATTAGGGTTATCTGCTCCATTCTGGCTTCCTGCACTTGCGGAAACAAGATTTGTTGTGGGCCTTGCGGTTTTTGATCCGACAAAACATTTTCCCGAGCTTTACAAATTAATCTATTCTTCATGGGGCTATGGTTTCTCGGGGACTAACACGCCTGATCAGATGTCTTTTCAGATAGGGATTGCAAATCTTATTGCATTTTTAGGTACAGTCGTAGTTTTTTTTATCACTAAAAAAAGAATATTACTTTTCTTTATTTTATCGTTTATCGTTTCTATATTTTTAATTACGCCGTTTTCTCTTTTTCTTTGGAAAAATATTCCACTACTTTCCTATATTCAATTTCCCTGGAGATTTTTAAGCCTTTCAATATTCACAGTCTCACTTCTTGCAGGGTCATTGGTTATGGACTCGCTTTTCAAGCATAGAAAAAAACTTCAAATCTTCTTAGCTATTATATTAATTCTTATGTCAGTTTTGCTTTCAATAAGATATGCGAAAGCACCTTTCTATCACCAAAGAACGGATCAACACTATTTAACCCGTTCAAATTTTACAGACGGCACAAACAGTCCGGGAAATTATTTTAATACTAAGTGGCTTGTAAATATTCCGGAAAAAAGAAATGAAAAAATAGAATTTTTAGAAGGAAAAGGAAAGATACGAATAACCGATTTAAAATCAACATCTTATTCAATTTCAATAGATTCGAAGGAAAAAGCGGAAATTTTAATAAATACGGCATATTTCCCGGGATGGACAGCTCTGGTTAATGAAGTACCATCAAAGATCGAAAACTATAAAGGCAAGATGCTTTTAAAAGTTCCTTCCGGCAGAAGTAATGCCCGGATTTATCTTCAAAGCACGGAGGTCCAAAAGATTGCCAGTCTTTATTTTTTAATATCGATTTTAATTCTTGGAATAATTAGCCTTAAGATTGATATAATTAAAAAATGAAGATTGCAATTGACCAGTCTCCCCTAAATAAAGGAAATTACTTGCAGCATAGAGTGCGGGGAACTGGCGCTTATATTAATGGTTTACGTGAGGCTCTTCTAAAATATTATCCAAAAAATGATTACACATTCTTTGTAAGAGGTGGCAAACTCCCGGACAACTTAGACTTGGTTCATATTCCGTATTTTGAGCCGTTTTTTCTAACACTTCCTTTCACAAAAAAAGCAAAAACAGTTGTAACGATTCATGATATGACGCCTTTTGTTTTCCCTGATAAATTTCCGTCGGGGTTAAAAGGAAAAATAAAATGGCAGATACAAAAAATGAATTTAAAAAGAATAGACGCAATTATTACTGATTCCGCCTCCTCTAAAAACGACATCATTAAGTTTGCAAATATTCCTTCTTCAAAAATTCACGTTGTCTATCTTGCAGCTGATAATAAATACGGAATACTTAATACTGAATACTTAATACAAAATACTAAGAAGAAATTTAATCTTCCAGATAAATTTCTTCTTTACGTAGGAGATGCTACTTGGAATAAAAATTTACCCAATCTAATTTCCGCTATAAATAGAACAAATTATACACTCGTAATTGTAGGAAAAGCTTTTAAAGAAGAGGATTTTGATAAGTCAAATCCATGGAATCAAAGTTTAAGCGAGGCTCAATCGCTTGCAAAACTGAATAAGAAAGTAATTGCTCTCGGATTTCTTAATTCAGGTGACTTGGCAAAAATTTATCAGGCGGCAACGGCATTTATTATGCCCTCTTTTTATGAGGGTTTTGGACTTCCTGTTCTTGAGGCGATGACATCAGGCGTTCCCGTTATAACATCTGATAAGGGCTCTTTAAAAGAAGTTGGAGGAAATGCTGTTTACCATGTTGATCCGGATAGTGTCGACTCAATTAAAGACGGGATAGATAAGGTTATGAACAATAATAAACTGCGAGAGGAGCTTAGCAAGAAAGGACTTGAGCGAGCAAGAAAGTTTAGCTGGAAAAAAACTGCGGAGGAAACTATAAAAGTTTATGAAGAAATTATTAACAAAAGATAACACTTTTAAAAATACCCTAATCTTCTTTATTTTTTTTGAGGCAATTAATTTTTTTGTACTTTTTACAACTAACTTTTTTTCTCCCATTACAAAGTTTTACAGATTTGATAATAATTCTTGGGGAATATTAAGATCCTTTGGTAATTTTGACGGTTTTCATTACCACCACATTGCAAAAGAAGGATACGGCCAGTTTCAGGAAGCATTTTTCCCTCTTTACCCTCTTATCATCAAGGCTTCAGGAGTATTCACAAACACTTATTTTATAAACGGGCTGATTATATCAAACTTATCATTTCTTGCTTTTCTTTACTTTTTCTATTTATTTTTTGAAGAAATTATAGGAAAAGAAAAAACAGTTTGGTCAATTGTGTTCTTAGTTTTATTTCCGTTTTCATTTTTCTTCGGAATGGTCTATACAGAGTCTGTCTTTTTGTTATTTTTTGTGCTTACGCTTTTTACTTTTAAGCGGGGAAAATACGCCTTATCGTTTATTTTTGGTTTTTTAACAGCACTGACCAGACTTATCGGAGTTTTTACATTTATTCCCATTATGATTTATCTAATTTTGGAGCGGAAAAAATTAGAGTTTAAAAAAATAGTAACTCTTATATCGCCCGTATTCGGTTTTTTTACATATTCTTTATATTTACAAATCACAACAGGGGATTTTCTAAAATTCCTGCACGTTCAGCCACAGTTTGGGGCAAATAGATCGGCGGAAATTATAATCTTGCCTCAAGTAATTTATCGTTATATAAAAATATTTTTAACAGCAAATGTAGATTTTGTTTATTTTGTAGCAGCGACTGAACTGACAGTTTTCTGTTTGGTATTTGGTTTGCTCTTATATCAACTATATAAATTATTTAAAAAGAAATACGAGATCAAAAAACCGGAAAGCTACTCTTGGCTTATTGGCCTTAATGTTTTTTCGCTAATTAACATAATACTGCCGACTTTTACAGGTACATTTACATCAGTCCCCAGATATGCACTTTTATCACTTAGCTTTTTTATAACTTTGGCTTTTGTAGATTCAAGGCCAATCAAATATACTATTAGTATTGTATTTATAATTTTTCATATAATTTTTTTAAGCTATTTTTATAGGAATTTTTTTGTAGGATAAATGGAGAAATTAAAACATTTTGCGTTTAGAGTTATAAAACACGAACTTGTTTCGGGCAGTTTTTTTATTTTTGTCGGAACAACAACATCGGGAGTACTGGCATTTTTTCTAAACCTTTTTCTTGCAAGAGTATTGTCATATCAGGATTACGGGACTTACTCGGCTTTAATATCGCTCGTTAATCTTTTAACTATTCCCTCCATGTCGCTTAATGCAATAGTTGTGAGATATGCCACTAATTTTTTTACTCTGGGGGAAGCCGATCGAGCAGGGGCTTTCTACAGAAAAATATTCAGATATGCGCTTCTTTTTAGTATTTTATTTAATGTCTTCTTTCTCCTTGCATCTACTTTTATCTTAAGCTTTCTCAAAATTGATGACAGGGGACTTATTATTCTTGTTGGAGTTGCAATCTCAGCATTCTATTTAGGAACTCTTAATCTTGCATTCCTTCAGAGCCTATTAAAATTCAGACTGTTGGGTTTTGTTTATTCTTTTTCAGGAATTTCAAAACTCCTGGGAGGAGTAATTCTGGTTTTCTTAGGATTCAAAGTATATGGTGCAATATCGGCATTTTTAATATTTTCTGTCTTTGCATTTTTAATAGGTTTTTTCCCTTTGAGAAATGTTGTTTTGAGTAAGGGAAGAAGGGCAGAACTCTCCGTAAAGGATTTTGGTTACTATGCGCTTCCGGCGTCAATTACCATTTTTTCCCTCTCTTCATTTATTACAGCAGACGTTATTTTTGTAAAACATTATTTTACTTCATATGAAGCAGGACTTTATGGCGGTCTAGCGCTGATTGGCAGAGTAATCTTTTATTTTACCGGACCAATCCCAATTGCAATGTTTCCTTTACTTGTAAAAAGACACACACAGGAAATAAAGTTTCAGAATATTTTTTATCTGGCACTTCTTCTTGTGATTCTGCCATCAATTGCTATAACAGTCTTCTATTTTCTTTTCCCCGGCTTTGTCATAAATCTTTTTTTGGGAGGGAGAGATTACCTTAAAGTTGCCCCGCTTCTTGGACTTATGGGGGTATTTTTAGTACTTTTCAGTATAAATAATGTATTTGTAAATTTCTTTTTGTCGATTAAAAAAACGATTATTTCCCTACTGGTGCTTTTAATGGCAATATTTCAAATAATTTTAATCATTCTGTTTCATGAGAATTTTTATCAAATAATTATGGTTTCAATTTTATCATTAGTATTGCTTCTAATTCTTCTTCTGTTATATTATCTAAGAACGTATGGAACTTATTACTCTAAAAAATAAAAACGAGCACAAAATAATTGAAGATGTTTTGCTTTATCCCCTTAAAGTAAATCTTGATGAAACAGGAGGAACATTAGTTGAGACCCTGAGGCGTGATTGGGAAGGTATTTATGGACCCGGAAGAGATTTCCAAATGCAGTATTTTTCAGTAACAAATCCTGGTATTGCAAGGGACGAGAAAGTTTGGCATTTTCATTTAAATCAGGAAGATAGGTTTATTGTTGCAGCCGGTGAGGTAATAACAGCGGTAGCGGATTTTAGAAAAGATTCACAGGACTATGGTCTTCTTAATCTGTTTCATATGAGGTCCCTTGATGATCCTTTTATTGTTCTTATTCCAAAAGGAACGCTGCACGGATTTATGGTAGTTTCAAATGAGCCGGCAGTTCTTCTTAATTTCCCAACAGCACTTTATAACCCGCAGGACGAACTAAGAGTTCCATACAAAGAGGCGAATATTAAGGACTCGCAAGGAGTGCTTTTTAGTTGGGATACAATTAGGGCTCAATTCTCTCATCTTAAAAGATAGTTATGGCAGTAAAGTCTTTATCTCTTATTATTCCTGCCTATAAGCAAGAAAAAACAATTACAAAAGATCTTAGGCAGCTTGATAAAGTACTATCAGCCCAAAGAATAGATTATGAATTAATTGTTGTAGTTGACGGATTTTTGGATAAAACTTTTGAGAATGCAAAGAAATTAAAGTTTAGCAGTTTAATTGTTGAGGGATACAGGGAAAATAAAGGAAAGGGGTTTGCGATAAAACACGGAGTAAAAATAGCAAAAGGAGATATTATTGGATTTATTGATTCAGGAATGGACTTAGATCCCCAAGTGATCTCTATAATGCTTGATACTATGGAATGGAAAAAGGCAGATATTGTTATTGGTTCAAAGCTCCATCCTGATTCAAAAGTTAATTATCCCCCAATAAGAAAAGTTCTTTCCTGGGGATACAGGACAATTGTTAGAATTCTTTTTGATTTCAACATAAAAGATACACAGGTAGGCCTTAAGATATTCAGAAAAAAAGTTGCAAAAGACGTATTTCCAAGAATTATTATTAAGAATTTTGCATTTGATGTTGAGGTTTTGGCAGTTGCTAGGCTCTTGGGATACAAAAAAATATATGAGTCACCGGTAAAATTAAGATTCAGAGCAGGGAGCATTACAAGTACGACTTTTCTTAAAACATCTTTCTGGATGCTTTGGGAAACTTTGGCAGTTTTTTATAGAATGAATATTCTTAATTACTATAATAAAAAAAAGAAATAAGATGTAAGAGATAAGATATAAGAAAAAATACGTTAAAAAATTCATATGTCATAAATCTTAAATCTAGTAAAATAAACAATGAACAGAAAAAATGTAGTTATTATTTTTATTTCAATTCTCCTGCTTGGTTTTGTTTTGAGATTTCATAATTTTACTGTTTGGCCCAGGCTTGGAGCAACTTTTGATGAATATGCCTGGACATGGCTAGGATTAAGTCTTATAAACAATCAGGTTCCGACTTCATGGTCGCCTCATATCGCATACGAAAATAATAGGAAATATAAAAAATATCAAGGAGCTGATTTTTGGATTGTTACGCCATATCTTGAGCATCCGCCTTTTTTTGGATTGGTTGCAGGAGGATTTGCAAAATTAAACGGGGCCGGTGATCTTTTTGACATATCAATTGACAAAATAAGGCCTCTTGCAATAATTCTTGGTGTATTGTCGATTGGCGCCCTTTTTTTATTAGTGAAAGAACTTTATGATAAAAAAACTGCGCTTTTAGCAAGTTTGATTTATGCTACAGTCCCAACAGTTGCAGTAGGGTCAAGAATAGTTCAAAACGAAAATTTTTTTATACCATTTTTCCTTTTATCACTCTTTCTCATTGTTAAGTTTATTCATACCAAAAAATCTCTTTTTAGAAATCTTGCCGCGATTATTTGCGGTTTACTGATTATTTCTAAAATCCCCTGGGTTGCAGCACCAATTGCAATTGTTGCAATTTTGTTTTTTGTTAAAAAATATAAAGACGCAGGAAAGTTCTTAGCAATTGTTGGCCTCTTTTTCCTTTTTTATCTTTTTTATGGTTTTTACTTCAACTCGGAAATATTCATAGATTTATGGAGACTTCAGCTAGCCCGGTATGATCTGACTTTTAATAGTATCTTTGCTCTTTTTACCGAGCCTTATCTTATTGACAGATATATGATTGACGGGTGGATATATTTTGGCTGGTTTGCATTTGTCTTGCTTCTAACAAAAAATATCAAGGAAAATTTCGTTATTGTTTTTGGACTTCTGGCATATTTTGGAGTTTTTATATTTGCAATTCCAAATGAGCCGGGTCACGGCTGGTACAGATACCCATTTTATCCCTTTCTTGTTGTTTCATTGGCCTTATTCATCAAAGAGTATTTTAATAAGAATCTATTGTTAACATTTCTCTTTGTTGTTTTAATAGGCTCCTCTCTTTTGGAACTGTCTTTCGGCAGACAATTTGGATTTTCCTTTGGTATATTTCGTTTATTTTTATTATCCACAGCGATAGTTTTACTTCCTCTATTCTTTAAAAACAAAAAAATCCAAAGATCATCATTTGTCTACAGCAATTTAATGCTTCTATTTTTGTTTGTTCTTAATGTCTGGGCAGTATTTGAATACAACGAACAATGAGGATACTTATTTTAAACTGGAGAGATATAAAAAACCCAAAATCAGGCGGGGCGGAAATTGTAACTTTGGAGCACGCCAAAGCCTGGGTAAAAAAAGGTCACAGCGTTACCTGGTTTACTTCATCATTTAAAAAAGCAAAAAGAAAAGAGTTTTTAAACGGAGTAAAAATTGTAAGATTTGGAAATTTTATATCCGTTTATTTATTTGCTCCTTTTTATTATTTTTTTTCTGGGAATAAATTTGATGTTGTAATAGACCAAATCCACGGCCTCCCCTTTTTTACTCCTCTTTATGTTAGGGTGAAAAAAATTGTACTTATCCATGAAGTGGCTGGCCCAATTTGGGATTATATGTATCCGTTTCCGATTAATTATATTGGAAGATTAATTGAACCAATTTATTTTAAGATTTATAAGAATGTGAAATTCTGGACTCCCAGCAACTCAACCATAAATGATCTAGTAAGATACGGAATTAATCGCAAAAACTGCATAAAAATACACTGCGGAATAAATAATAAGGTTTTGGAAAAGTTACCAGTGAAAGAAAAAGACCCAACTTTTATATTTGTTAGCAGGATCGTGAGGATGAAAGGAATTGAAGACGTTATTAAATCTTTTTTTATAATTAATGACTCTATTAAAACTTCCTCGCTTTGGATCGTGGGAGAAGGAGAAAAAAAATATATTGATTATTTAAAAAAACGATTTAATCTTGATTCTCGAAAAAATGTGAAATTTTTTGGATTTGTTTCTGATCAAGAAAAGCTAAACCTAATGAGAAAAGCGCATTTACTTTTGCATGCATCTATTAAGGAAGGATGGGGGCTCGTTATAATTGAGGCAGCAAGCCAGGCAACACCCTCAGTCGTATATAATGTTTCCGGATTAAATGAATCAGTTGTGAGTAATAAAACTGGAATAGTTCTAAAAAAAGATACACCTGAAGAAATGGCCCTGTCCTCGATGCAGTTACTTAAAAATCCCAAGATTTATCAAAAATATCAAAAATACTCCCTAGATTTAGCAAAAAGTTTGACCTGGAATAAAGCTACTAAACAAAGTCTTAAATTAATAGAAACATAAGATGAAAATATTTATAACTGGTGCGAATGGTCAATTAGGAAAAACTTTCTCTGAAATATATCCTAAAAAAAATTTATATCTTGGGACTAAAGAAAAATTGGATGTGACACGCAAAAGTCAGGTTTTAACGCAAATAAAAAAAAATAAACCTGAAATAATCTTGCATTTTGCTTCAATGACCAGGGGAGACGAATGTGCCAGAAATCCCCAAAAAGCATATGAGATAAACGTTAATGGCACAAAAAATATAGTTGAAGCCGCAAAAAAAAACAATTCAGTTTTATTATTTATAAGCACTAATGAGGTGTTTGATGGTAAGAAAAAAACCCCGTATACAGAAAGAGACAAACCTAATCCTATGACGGTTATAGGTATGACAAAATACAATGCGGAAAAAATTATCCAGGAAAAACTAAGCGAGTACTTTATTATAAGAACGTCCTGGCTATATAGTAAATGGAGTCAGAACTTTCTTCAAACAGTTATTGCTAGGGCTAGGAAAAATAAAAAAATAAAGCTGGTCACGGATGAAATTAGTTCACCCACATATTCTTTGGATCTTTCATTAGCAATTAAAAAAATAATTTTAACGAAAAAATACGGAGTTTATCATCTTGTTAATACAGGGAAGGCTTCTAGGCTGGAGTTTGCACAAAAAGCATTCGAATTATCGGGCATTAATGGTACAGAAATAATTCCGATTAAACTCAGGAATTTTAATAGGCGATCAAAACCACCACTTTATACCCCTTTGGATAACAAGAAAGCAGGACAGTTGGGTATATCATTTCCTAGGTGGGAAAATGCATTAGAAGGATTTATTTCATCAGTTAGTATTTAACCTATGAAAAAAACAAAACTCGTATCAATAGTTATTCCAACCAGAAATTCGGCAGATGTTTTAGAAAAGTGCTTAAAAAGTATTAAATCTCAGGTATATTCTAATGTTGAGATAATTATTGCGGATGGAAGGTCCAAGGACAATGTTGCTGATCTAGCAAAAAAATACAATTGCCGCTTTTATTTGTTTAATCCTAAAATAAAAGAGGTTTTTTTTGACGCGCCGCATAAAATAAACTTTGGTGTTTCAAAGGCAAAAGGAAAATATATTTATTGGTTAGATGCCGATATGGAAGTAACAAAAAACTTAATAAAAGAGGCGGTAGAAGTTTGTGAAAGGAAGGGTGCTGGATCAATAATTATTCCGGAAGAGTCATTTGGTGAGGGTATTTGGGCCAAAGCTAAGCAACTTGAGCGGCGATGTTACTGGGGAGATAATACGATTGAATCTCCGCGCTTCTTTATTAAAGAGGTTTGGGATGAGGTGGGAGGATTTGATTTAAGTCTTGGTGCTGGAGCAAATGATTGGGATCTTCATTTGAAAGTGAAAGAGCATGGATATAAAGTTATGCGGACTAAGGGTTTGGTACTCCATAATGAAGGCAAACTGACATTAACCAAACTATTTAAAAAAAGATATATGTATGGAAGGGAGGTCGTTAAGTATATTGAAAAAAGGCCAAAAGCAAGTTTTACCAGTTTTTTTCCAATAAGACGAGCGTATATTAAAAACTGGAGAATGTTTGTTAAGTCTCCGATTGTTTCGATTGCATTTATTATCATGAGAACAGCAGAATACACTGGAGGTTTTTTAGGAATTGTTGCAAGTTATTTTCAAAAAAAGTAGTTATTTAAAAATGAAATCCAAAAATAAAAAACAATCGTCAATTTCTGTAATTATTCCAACTTATAATTCATCCCGCACGATTGGTAAATGTCTTAAAAGTATAATAAATCAGGACTATCCAAAAAGTCTGATTGAAATAATTGTGGTTGATGGTGGATCGTCTGATAGCACTATTGATATTGTAAAGAAGTTTGGAGCCAAAATAATAAAAGTTTCAAGTAGTCTTCAGAATGCCGAATATAACAAAGGAATAGGGATAAATTCGGCAAGAAATGAACTATTACTGATGCTTGATCATGATAATATTCTGCCTCATAAAATGTGGTTACAAAAAATGGTTGAGCCATTGCAGGAAAACAAAAATGTTGTAGGTGTTGAGCCACTTCGTTTTCATTACGACAAAAACATGAAATTTATGGATAGATATTTTGCACTTCTTGGAGGTACTGATCCTGTTGCTTATTATCTTGGAAAAAACTCTCACCTTTCATATATCTTTGACAAATATAATTTGTTGGGAAATGCAATTGATAAAGGAGAATATTATCTTGTTAGATTTTTTCCGAATAAGCTTCCTGCGATTGGTGGTAATGGAGCTTTAGTTAAAAGAAACATGATACTGCAATTCGCCAAATCGGATCCTGATAATTTTTTTCATATCGATGTTCACATGGACCTTGTAAATAGGGGATTTAATACATACGCAATTGTTAAAGACACTATTATACATATGACGCATAGTCAATTTTTCTCTTTTTTGCGAAGAAGGATGTATTTTGTTGAGAAATATTATTATGAGGAATCCAAAAAGCGTCGTTATAGTATATATAATCCCAAAGAGGATAATTTAAAACTTCTGTATTATATTTTAATTTCTCTTACCATAATTAAGCCTCTTTTTGATTCTTTGAGAGGGTATCTTAAGTTAAGAGATAGTGCGTGGTTTGTACATCCTTTTATGTGTTTTTGTATGGTTTTTGCTTATGGAATACCTGTTATAAAATCAAGCATTTTTAAAAAAAGATGAATATAAAAAATAAAAAAGTTTTAGTTACGGGCATAGATGGATTTGTAGGCAGTCATTTAAGCAATGCGTTAAATAGATTGGGGGCAGATGTTATTGGAATTTCAAAAATCAGAAAAGGAAAAGGCATATATAATATAGATATTGTTAATTTTAAAAAGCTCAGTTATGTTTTTAAAAAAGAGAAAATAGAAATATGTTTTCATCTTGCCGGAGTCTCTCTTGTAGAGGAAGGACAAAAAAATCCTTACGACACATTTAAAATTAATATTCTTGGAGCCCTTAATATTTTAGAGCTAACAAAAATCTATAATTTAGATCGAGTTATAGTAGCTTCTACAGCTCACGTATATGGCGATAATATCCCTCCTTTTAAGGAAACTTACTATCCCCGTCCCTCAAGGCCATATGAAACATCAAAGGCAACAGTAGATTTAATCTCGCAAAGCTATGCAGACACCTTCGATCTACCGGTACTGATTCCAAGATTTGTAAATATTTATGGACCAGGAGACGTTCATCAAACGCGACTTATACCAAAAACAATAAAATCCGTACTTAAAGGAGAAAATCCTAAAATATGGGGAGGAGAAATAGTTAGGGACTATCTTTTTGTTGATGACGCAATTGATGGATATATAAAACTAGCAACTGTTGATTTGAATAAAATTGGCAGGAACAGAATATTTAATTTTGGAAGCGGAAATAAGATATCAGTAATATCAATAGTGGAAAAAACAATTAAATTAAGCGGTAAACGATTAAAAATACGAAAGGAAAAGAATCAGCGGGAGCTTGAGATTGACCAACAATATGTATCTTTTGAGAAAGCAGATAAATTATTAGGATGGAGGCCTAAAGTAGGAATTGGTGAGGGTTTAAAGAAGACATTTAAATGGGCAAAAGAAATAGATACGGAAATAATTTAAAATCTAATTCTTCTTGTCAATAATATTTCAATTTGCTATTCTCTTTAAGCAAATGAGAAGAAATAAGACAGCCTTGGTTTTCGGCGCGGGTGGATTTATAGGTGGCCACTTAGTTAAAAAATTAAAAAAAGATGGATATTATGTTTTCGGAGTTGATCTTAAAAAACCTGAATACAGTGAAACTTTGGCAGACAAATTTATCCTTGGAGATCTGACAGAACAGAAATTTGTTAAAAAAGTTTTTAATAAAAAATATGACGAAGTTTACCAATTAGCAGCAGACATGGGAGGGGCAGGGTATATATTTACAGGCGACAATGATGCAAAAATTATGTATAGCTCCGCACTCATTAACTTAAATGTGCTTAATGAAATGGTAAATTCAAAATCAAAGAAAATTTTTTACTCCTCCTCTGCGTGTATTTATCCTGAATACAATCAGCTAAATCCTGAAAATCCTAAGACGTCTGAGGACTCGGCCTATCCTGCCGAGCCTGATAGCGAATACGGCTGGGAAAAACTGTTTTCTGAGCGAATGTTTCTTGCTTATCACAGAAACTTTGGTTTAGAGGTAAGAATAGCCAGATTCCATAACATATTTGGACCTGAAGGAGTATGGAAAGGTGGACGGGAAAAATCGCCCGCAGCAATTTGCAGAAAAATTGCAGAAGCAAAAGAAGGAGGACAAATTGAGATATGGGGTGACGGTAAACAGACAAGATCATATCTTTATATAGATGAGTGTCTTGAGGGAGTTAGAAGGTTTATGGACAGTAACTTTGCAGGCCCTGTGAATATAGGATCTGAAGAAATGGTAGCAATAAATGATTTAGCAAAAATGGTAATGAAAATAGCAAATAAGAAAGTGAAGCTAAAGCATGTAAAAGGTCCCCTTGGAGTACGAGGGCGTAAATCCGATAACGCTTTGATAAGAAAAAAGTTGGGTTGGGAGCCTAAAATTCCTCTTATTGACGGAATGACCAAGACCTATATTTGGATTGAGGCTCAAGTTAATAAGTCAGCAAGATAATTTAAACAGATGATAAAAAATTTAGTTATAGGATCAGAGGGGTTTATTGGCAAACCGTTCTGTAACTTTTTGGAACAAAAAGGAGAAGAAGTAATCCGATTTGATATTAAGAAAAATAAAAAAGAAGACGCTAGATTCTTTGAATTTAATTTTAAGAATATTGACAGAATTTATTTTCTTGCTTGGGACGTTGGCGGATCAAAGTATTTGTACGATTCGAAGCTCCAGATGAGGCAACTAAAATGGAACTTGGAGCTTATGACTAATGTTTTTGCGCATATTGAACGCCAAAAAAAACCATTTCTTTTTGTTTCAAGTCAGCTGGTTGAAGAATCCGATACTGTTTATGGAGTAACAAAAGCGTTGGGTGAGGTTTGGACAAAAGAATTAGGAGGGATCTCAGTGAGGGTCTGGAACGCATATGGAGTTATGGAGGAAAAAAATATAAAAAGTCATGTTATTTCCGATTTTATATATCAAGCGCTTGAGAAAAGAGTGATTAAAACGATGACCGATGGGACTGAATGGCGTCAGTTCACCCACATTAATGATTTATCACGAGCCTTTTATATGGCGCTAAATTCTAAGGAACTAAGAAGAAGCGTTTATGATGCAAGCAGTTATGAATGGGTAAGAATAATTGATATTGCAGAAATAATTTGCGAGCTAACAGGTGCAAAACTGATTCTAGGCAAAGTAAAAGGACATGATCCGTCTCCAGCGGTTAATGTTGGGAGAATTCCCGGATGGCTTCCCCAAGTCTCTTTGCATGAGGGAATAAAAGCAATGGTTGAGAAGGCACGCAAAAAACTTATTAATGACTAAAAACATACTCCCAAAGGAGACCTCAGTACTGTTTGTAAGTTTTTCAAAATGGAGCAATGGGAGAAGACTGCCGACCAATGGAAGTATTGAACCTCTGAGAGATTTTTTGGTACCTAAGATAAAAAAATTAGTAATTATTGATCAGCTCCATCCAGGAAGTGAAGGTGTAATGCCAAAAATAGAAGAATACAAAAACCACAGCAAAAAGTTTAAGTCGTATAGATCTTCATGGTATTTACATTTTTTAAAACCCCTTCTTAACTTTTTTAATCAAAGCAAAACTCAACCAATTTTCAAAGTAAGAGATTTTTTATCGGTTATCGACTGGTCTTTAAGAGATAAAACAAAATTTGACTACTGTATCTGCCTTGAAAGTATAAATACAATTGCCGCAATAATTCTTAGAAAAATGGGCCGTGTTAAAAAAGTAGTATATTACGTTTCTGATTATTCACCAAATAGGTATAAAAGCAATTTGTTTAATAAAATCTACCTTTGGCTTGACAGATTTAGCGCAACAAATGCGGATTTTATTTGGGATGTTTCCCCTGCAATGCAAAAGGCAAGAATTAGCGCAGGACTGGATTCTAAAAAGTCAGCCCCTGTAATTCATGTTCCTAATGGTTTATACCCCGATCAGATAAAAGCAAATCCTGCGGATAAAATTGAGCCTTATTCCCTTGTTTACATGGGAACTTTAACGGTAGACAACGGGCCGGATATTGCTATAAAAGCACTGGGAATAGTTCTTAGGAAATTTAAGGATGCAAAATTGCATATAATAGGAGGTACAAAGAAGGATATTATTTGGCTTGACAAAATTGCTAAAAAAATGAAGATTTCCAATTCAGTCATTTTTTACGGCTTTATAGAAGATGGTGTAAAAATGTCAGAGATTCTAAGGAAATGTTCAGTCGGACTGGCGCCATATAGAGATATACCGGGATCGATAAGGCATTACGCCGATGCAGGCAAAATACGGGCTTACTGTGCTTCTGGACTTGCTGTTGTCAGTTCTTCGGTCCCACCTTTAGGCTTGGAAGTTGAAAAAAAAGGAGGAGCTGTAATAACAGGTGACAACTCAAGGAGTTTTGCTAAGGCAATTGATAAAATATTCTCAGACCCAAAACTTTTTTCTTCACTTCGCAAAAATGCAGCAAATTATGCAAAAGACAGTACCTGGGAAAACACATTCATAAAAGCATTTAGTAAGATGAAAGAAGTTGAATGAGAGATTTTTTCCTAAAATTTCAAAACCTATTTTTTTATTGGGTTTTACAAAGAGATTTGTCAAATTGCAATTCAGTTCTGGACGTTGGCTGCGGTTATCTTTCTCCTATTGCTAAAATTCCCAAAAATTTTAAAAGTGAGGGGATTGATATCCATAAAAAAACACTTAGTGAAAGCAAAAGGCATAATAATTATGACAAGTATACTTTGGGAGACATTAAAAAATTATCTAAAATTTATAAAAAGAGAAGTTTTGATGTTTGCGTTTCAATTGATGTTATAGAGCATCTTTCGAAAAAAGATGCACGTAAACTTATTAAAGCTATGGAAAGTATATCTAAAAAGAAAGTTGTTTTGTTGACGCCCAATGGCTACTTAGAGCAGCATGATTACGATGGTAATCCATATCAAGTTCACAAATCTGGCTGGGCAAAATCGGATTTAGAAAAATTAGGATATTCAGTATATGGTTTAAGAGGATTAAAATATCTAAGAGGTGAAAATGCTTCAATAAAATTTAAACCCTGGATTTTTTGGGGAATCTTATCTTTTATATCAGAAATTTTGTTATTTATGAGTCCCTCATTATCCTTTGATCTTTACGCAACAAAAACACTAAAAGAAAAGTAGAAAAAAATAATCCAATGAATGTGATATATAAATTAAAGTATTTTTATCAGAGAAAAATATTCCCTGGCTTTAAAACAGATAGTGACTCTCTAGTCATAGATATTGGGTCGGGGGATAGGCCGTTTTGGCGCGCAGATGTTTATTTAGATAAGCTAACACTTGGAAATAATCAGCGCACATCACAAACTTCCACAATTCATAGTATTGGAAAATTTATTAATAGCGATGCAGAAAAAATGCCATTTAAAAACAAAGTTTTCGATTTCTCATTCTGTAGTCATCTATTGGAACACGTTGAAGATCCTGGGAAAGTTATTAATGAGATTATAAGGGTTTCAAAGGCAGGTTACCTTGAAGTACCGAATGGGATTTTGGAAGCAATAGAGCCTTTTGATACTCATTTATGGTTTGTTTTTTATGACGGCAAAAAGCTAATTTTTTACAGAAAAAGTAAAAAATTTCATGATAACCTTTATAAAAACGGGGTAAACTATATTGGACTTATTAATAAGATAGATGAACCGTTCATCAGATTTTATTGGAAAAAATATATTAGGTACGAAATAATTAATGATCATCCCAAAAAGGAAAGATATATGAGTCCAATGCAAAAAGATGAAAATAAAAGTAAGCAATCTTTCAATTACTATATTATACTGGTTAAACTTCTAAGATTTATTTTTTATAAAAATAAGTCAACTGAAGGTATTGAAAAAATATAGAATGAAGACTTCAATAAAAAATATTTTCTCTGTATTGAAAAGAAAGGGGATAGTAGAATCCTTTGTTTATTCCCTTGAACTAATTTTAATCAAGCTTTTCTCGATTACTAAAATATTTTTTCTAAAAATTAGAGGCTACAATATCGACTACACGGTTATCTTAAAAGGAAATAATTTTTTCTTTCAATCTGTAAGAGCCGCAATTAATATTTCTAAAAATTCAATAATCGGAAAAAGCACTAGAATTAGTGCAGGCGATAATGGAAAAATATCTATTGGGAGAGATGTTTTGATAGATGATTTCACCTATATCATGTCTCATGGAAAAATTGAAATCGGTGACAATTCAAAAATTGCGTCATTTTGTTTTATTATAGATTTTAACCATAAATATAAAGATAAGATTAAAAATCTAGTAGAACAAGGATATGAAACAAACCCAATTAAAATCGGTAAAAATGTCTGGATAGGCACTCACGTAATAATTCTCCCGGGAGTGACAATAGGCGACAGGGCGATCATTGGAGCAGGATCTGTTGTCACTAAAGATATTTCTTCTGCTTCTATTGCGGTTGGTAATCCTGCCAAAGTAATAAAGAAATATTAATTTATTATGAGCATAATTCAATCCCGATGGTTAAAAATTAGTCTTAATATTGTAATCATTGGATTTTTGTTCTTACTCCCATATTACCTATTTGATGGGAGACTCTTTTTGGGGGGAGATGATACTCGACTTCATTACATTTATCCAGCAGAGTTTTTAAAAAACCTGTCATTTTATTCATGGGTAAATATCTCCTCACTACCGTCCTATCTTCCCAACCATCACTCAATACCATTTCTTTTTGTTTTTTCAATTTTAGATAGCATTTTAAACAATAAGACTCAGCTTTTTTATTTCGCGTTTTCATTACCATTTGTTCTTGGATTCATTTACTCCCAAAAATTTATTAGAGAACTTGTGGATGAGGATTTTGGGATATCTTTTACCGCTTCCTTGATATACATTTTTTCTCCAATAACAGTAGTAAGCCAGATGTATAATTTTTTATTTTCAATGTATCTTGTAGCCGCAGTTCCTATTGTTGCATATTACTATATTTGTTATTTAAAAAAAGGGAAAAAAACCGAAGTCTATAAAGTAGTCTTTTGGTCAATTTTCTTTTCAATTGCATTTCTGGCTATTCAGTGGATATTAGGGATTTTGCTTCCATTAGTATTAGGGCTTATCTTAATGGTATTTATAGACAATCCGATTAGAAAAATAGCAAGAAGAACAGTTATTTTCTTTTACTTTGTTATATCTAGTCAGTTATTTTGGCTTACTCCTTTTATAGTTTCCATTTTATATAAAGGTGACAGTAACCTAGGTGAGAAAATATCATCACAGAATTTTCTTGATAGTTTTTCTCAGACAGTAACAGGAACAGCTACTAGCAACATTATCTACCCATTATTAACTTTTTATCACAGACAGATAGCTTTTGATTATGAATGGCATCTTAAAAATGTCTTTAGTAATTACTTCGATTATGTTATGCCACTTAGCATTATTTTTATTTTAGTTCTATTTTTAGGACTTGTTAAGTATAATCAGGTGTTAAATAATGATAAAAAACAAATATTTATTTTTTTCTTTGCCTCATTTATTTTTATACTATATTTTTCTACAGTTAATATAAGCTTTCTCAAAGATATTTTTTTGCTTTTGGGTCACGTTCCTGGATTTGCCATATTCAGAAATTTTACAGATAAGTTTGCCCTTTCTTATATTTTTATTTATTCTTCTTTATTTGCTTTATGTATCTACGTCATTAAAAAAAGGTACGGGAAATTTCATAAACTGATTATCTTTGCAACAATAATTGTAGTTGTTATTAACTTTTTCCCAGTAAGACAAATATTAAATAGTCCATTATGGAAAACAAGAAATGTTTATACAACTGTAAATTTTCCCAAGGAATATGTACATTTTGCGGAAAACACAAAACGCACTATCCCAGATACAACCAATATTATCGTATTTCCTCAAAACATAACCTCCTATTCAATAATAACTGAGGATAATGGTAAAAATGCTTACATAGGAACTTCTCCTTTTAAATATTTAACTGGAGTAAATGATCTAACCGGATTGACTTCTTATCCGTTATATATATCAATTGAGGTAAAAAAATTAATTATAGGGAGAAACTATGAGGGCCTACTCAAGCTCCTTTCACAAATAAATACAGGTTATGCTATGGTGATCAATAATATTCCGGAAGAGGTTTATGACTCCTATTTGTTTGAGGAGAAGTATCTTGAGTTTCAAGATCAAAAATTAATTGACGCTATCTCTGAAAAAGAAATAGTAAAAAGCAATAATGGAAATTATGTGGTTTTTAAACTGAGAAATTCTCCATCCGTTATTTCTTCAACTGCTGACTTTTCATTCAAGAAACATAACCAAATAAAATACGAAATAACACTTAAGGGTTTAAAAGGTGAACATGAGCTTATTTTCCGAGAAACTTATCATCCCGGCTGGAAACTTTTTGTTACAAAAAAAGATCAACAAAAATGGTTTTACCTTTTTAGAAATCCAGTATTTGAAACTTCTCATAAACAAGCAAAGGTATATGGCAATAAATGGACAATTAGCGAAAAAGAGATAAAAATTAATTTAGATAAGGATGATTATAAACTGAACTCCGACGGCTCAATTGAAGTGGAATTTGATTTGTATTTTTTCCCTCAAAGCTATTTTTATATAGGGATAATTATGAGTGCCTTTTTTCTTTTTACCGGTGGTTTTTATTTTTTCAGAAAAACTAAGAATAAAAAAAATAACTAATTTAGCATTAAGTATGTATTCTAATAAATTTGTAAAATGGATACTGATTCCTGGTTTGCTACTGCTTTTATGGATCTCGCTATCTCTGTTTTATAGTTCATATAGAAGTTTTACAGTTTTACAATACGGCCACAAGACAGATGTTTCTAACAACTTTGGTGAAAGACAATTACTAAAGAATCAGAAGATTCAGGGAAAATTTGTGGCAAAGGAGAATTATTTAGGCATAATCTCTATAAGATTCGGAGATATTCCGAAGGTAGATTATGATGAAGAAGATTTAATATTGTTTAGAATTAGAGAAAAAGGCCAACAAGATTGGATATATGAAAATAAATATAGGTCTGGCTCTTTTTTACAAAATCAATATTTCCCATTCGGATTTAAGCAAATAGAAAACTCCAAAGGAAAAGTATATGAATTTGAATTAATTTCCTTAAATGGAGAAGAATTCAATTCTGTTGAAATAAAAAACACAAATCCTATCTATTTTTCAAAGTATAAATTTCCAAAAAATGAGATTTTTAAAGACAGTAATTCTATTATAAAATTTATGACTAAAAAATTAATAACTTTTGCAAATAGTTATGATGCATTGCTTTCTTCTTTTGCATTCTTAATTCCTTTTATTTTCTACATGTTGTGGATAATATTTTTTGAAATATGGGTCAAAAGTAAAGGAATAATAAACAGAAGAAATTTATTCATAACCTTTGTTTCAGCATTGATAATATCAGAAATTATTTTCTATGAATTTATAATTGCCGGATTTATGTTAGGCCTTCTTGCCTTATGGGTTTTTACAGTTTATGTCTGTAAACTTAAAAGTACAACAACATTTACATTAGCTTTTATTCTATTAGCAATTTCCATCATAAGTCTCTATTTTGATTTGGGGGTATCAGCTGACAAGGCTTCAACTTATGCTTATTTTTTGATTATAGTTGGATTTGCGCAAAGTATAGGGGAGCATAAGAATTACAAACTAAATGATTTGAAAAAGAAATTTCATTTTAAGATTGAGGATAAAACGTCTTGAAAATGCTGAGCTAATTTTTTTTGACTCTCTAAAGAGGGATGAACGTCATCAGAAAAATCATTTTCTTCAAGCCAGGAGAATGGATCAATAAAATATAAGTTGTTTTTTTCTGCTAAAATCTTAATTACATTATTATAATTTTGCAATACGTTCTTATTAATATCATTCCTTTGCAATATCCCCACAAGAAATATTTTCCCATCAGGATTAAATTTTTTTACATCAGAAACTATTTTAGAATAGTCTTTTTCAAAAGTATCAAGCTCTACATTTCTTGTCGTATCATTAGTGCCCAGAAAAATAATTATTACATTCGATTTAAAGCTCATTAAGTCTTTTTTATAACGTTTGATTGCGTTATCGGCACCTGATACTTCCGAAACGGTTGATTCGATAATGCTCGCATTGTGAAGTTCATAACCTAAATCTTCAGCCAAGAGATGAGTGTAGTTATTTTTTCCATATATCGTAGAAATTGAATCCCCAAGGATTGAGAGAGTTTTGTCGTGTTTTCTGTAGGAAGTTATGTCTGCACTCCTTTCAACGTAGATTCCTTTTATAGTTATCTGGCATGGATTATAGAAAAAACTGCAGAAGTGGCGAACTGTAACGGTGTGCGGCTTTTTTTTATCAACAGCAATCGATAGCCTTTGAGTTTCTAAGTTCGGGGAAGAGATTGAATAAACCTTTTCGTCCACAAGTATTTCCGCTCCCTGATCTGCTTTTGAGTTAGTATCGAATTCAAAGGCTATTTCCTGACTATTATTTATTATAAAACTAAACTCACTTCCTGAATAATTGCTTTGATTATTTATCCATCCAACGCCCCTATTTATAGATCCACTGTTTGCAACATTTTTACTTTTGTCGTTGAATAATAAAATATAGGACAAGATTAGTGCTAAAATAGATAAAAATATAATTCCTCGTCTAAAATATAAATGTTTTAATTTCATTTAGTTTATTCCATGATTATATATTTTTCATAAAAACATGACAAATAATAATATTTATCTATTGCAGTTTACAAAAAAATATCTTGCTGTTATATTTATAAAATTAATGCACAGGATTTATCCTTCTTCATCAAAAGTTATTAAGTTTTTTACAAAAAACTATTTCACCATATTAAACTTTCTGATAATTATTTTCTTACTTCTTCTTCCATACTTTTTATTTGAAGGAAAGTTATTTATCGGCGGTGATGATACGAGGCTCTTTTATGCATATCCGAAAGATTATTTAATAAATACTCAATTTTTTGCATGGACTAATTTATCCTCTGTCGGCTGGAATTTTTCTTATCACTCTTTTCTTCCTTTTGTATCTTTATGGACAATATTGAGCGAGATTATTGAATCAAAATTAATCTTGAGCTATTTAGCGTTTTCATTTTCTTTTATATTAGGGTTGGTTTTCTTTCAATTACTTGCAAAAGAATTGATTGTAGAAAAAAAGGAAAGATACAAAGCTGAGATTTTATTAGGATCTCTTTTTTATATTTTCTCACCAATAATTATAAATAATCATTTCCTAAACCCTTTAATACCTATATGGCTAATCGGATTAATACCTGCAGTTTGCTACCTTTTTTTGAGGTATTTAAAAACAGCAAATCTCATGAATGTTCTTATTGCCTCGATACTCACAACCATTTTTTCTTTTGGATCTCATAATACTCCCTGGGCAGGAGGTTTTTTAATTCCTATTTTTCTTTCTATTACGATAGGTTCATTCTTGTTTAAAAAAGGTCAAATATGGTTCTTTATAAGAAGGTTTATAATTTTTTTTGGGATTTTAATCCTAACTCAATCGTTCTGGCTTTTCGGCTTCTTGATGGCATTTCTGGATTCTTACTCAAGTAGTTTTACCGCAAAAATAGTATCTGATACCCTGACTAATGAATTTGCTCGATCAGTCTTGGCGACTTCCAGAGGAACTATTATTTATCCACTTTTAAATTTATTTCCAAGACAAATCGCTTTTGACTATAACTGGACTTTAAAAGAAGTTTACCTGATGTTTTATGACAGAATTTTTTTTATAAATATAATCTTTATACTGATACTTTTTCTCGGTATTTTAAACTTCAAAACTGTAAAAAATTTATGGGAGAGAAAGATATTTGTAATTCTTTTATTGGCTTTTTTACTTTCTCTTTACTTTTTTACGGTAAACATAGGACCCCTTCTTGATTTATACATTTTACTTGGTAATATTCCCGGATTTATTCTATTTAGAAATCCTTTTGACAAGTTTGCTATGGGTTTTGCACTAATATATTCTCTTCTAATAACGTATTGCCTTGTTATACTTAGGCGAAAATTTAAACCCGGCAGTAAAAAATATTTAGTGCTCCTATTTTTATTTTCTTTAGCTATTTTTGCCAACTCAATTATTCCCTTAAGAAGCATAATAGTTTCTCCTCTTTGGACAACAAGTAAAATTTATAAGAATATCAAAATTCCAGATGAGTACTTAGATTTTATGGATAAGATTAAGAACACGGTTTCTTCTACTAATAACATTTTTAGCGTACCGTATGGAATTTCACTGTATACAGTTATAAAAGATATAGATTCAAATAACGTTTACGTAGGAGTTTCTCCGGTAATAATTTTTAGCGGTGTAAACGATATCTCAGGCAACCTCTCATTTAATTATGCCTCGGAAGCTAACACTGCTGAGAAAGCAATTGTAAACAGAAATTATGAAGTTTTAAATAATATTTTATTTACACATAATATAAACTATGTATTTGTAACAAAAAATATTCCTGAAGAAGTAAAAAAATCTTTTATATTTAATCAGGACGTTTTAAAAGCTCAGGATGAAGAATTTATATCCAACATCACAAAAGAAAGAATTGTCAAAAGTTCGGAAGGAAATTACGAGTTATATTCAGCAAAGAAGAGAAACTTTCTAATCTCATCTGATAATTTGTCATTTAAAAAAATCAGCAGAGTTAAGTATAAAATTTTGATAAAAAACATAAAAGGAAGACAGGAACTTCTTTTTAATGACTCATTTCATCCGGGATGGAAATTATATCCAATGCCTGCAGGGACAAGTTTTGAATGCAAAAATCCAAAAGAAATAACTGAAACTAAAACCTTTGAATGCGATCATGAAATTAATTTTTTTGAGATAAGTGATCTTGAATACATCTGGAAGGATCCTGTTTTTGAAAATACACACGGAATTAAAAACGAATTTTCCAATAAATGGGTGATAGATCCTGTTTTTATTAAAAACAATTTTAACAAAGATAATTACAAAATAAATGAAGATGGTTCCGTGGATTTAAATCTTGTTTTATATTTCAAACCACAAGTGTATTTTTATATAGGTATGGCGATAAGTATTTTAAGTTTTGTAATTCTCTCAATTATTGTTTTGAAGCGTAAATGAAGATTTATTTTAATAAAAATTATCTAAAAATAGCCTCTTTTATAATTATCCCTACTTTAATTTTATTTTGGGTGGTTACTTCCCTTCTTTTTATAAATCGTATAAGTTTTTCTGTAGTAACCTACCAAACGAGAAATTTAGTTGATTCTGATAATTATTCTGAAATCTATAGAGAAAGATCCTATAAGGGGGAATTTGAAGCAATTGATAATAATTTAGGATTGGTAATTGTTGATTTAGGCAATTACAGAAGACCGGAATCGGCAAATGAGTACGTAATAGTTTTTAGATTTAAGGAAAAGGGAGATAGTGGGTGGGCAATTCAAAGAGAATATGACTCAGGACTTTTTGATAGTCAAAGTCAATTTTCTTTTGGAATACCTGTGTTGGTGGATTCTAAAAATAAATATTTTCAATTTGAGATTGCATCAGAAAAAGGAAGCTTGGAAAATCACATTAAAATCAAGAAAAAATCATCATTTATAACAGGATATCAATATTCAAAGTCAGAAATTTTAGGAGTAGATTTGAAAGCTTTTAACTTTTTCTATAGTAAATTTTTAGGATTTATTACGGATTTAGAACTATTGACGAAATCTTTAATTTATTTAATCCCATTAGCAATATATATATTGGTTTTATTCTTCTTGAATCGCATTTTTCTAAGAGTAAAATACGTTAATATTCCATTTACTGGTAAATATCTTAAGGTTCTGTTATTGCTAGTGCTTATAAAATTATTGCTGCCACAAGATTTTAAGGTTAGTATGTTTTTTATCTTAGTGGGAGTTTGGACGGCCATCGTGTATTTTCTAAAACTAAAAAGCAGTGTGTCGTTTTTGTTAAGCTTCACTCTTTTAATTTTATGGATTCTAATTATTCCATTTGATCTTTCAAATATTCAAAAGTTGTTGAATGTATCGGTTTACATATTTTTAGCATTCGGAGTCTTTCAGCTGTTATATGAAGAGGTAGGAAGGGTGAGTAAAAAATGAGAGAAAGAGTATTTGTTAAAAAATATAAATATGGATATATTCTTGAGGAAGAAAGTCAGGTGTTTTTTAGAGATTTGTATGAAAGGCTTGGCTTGAGTCGTCTTTTTTTGAATAAAAAAATTTTGGATGTAGGATGCGGTTTTGGTACAGGAACAATAATTTTTTCAGAATTCGCTAAACTGGTAATAGGAGTCGATATAATTGAATACAATGAATGGGAACTTTTTAAAAGTAATAAGATAAAATTTCGGAAAGCAAGCTCTACAATGCTTCCTTTTGATGATAATTCCTTTGACGGAGTTTATCTAAAGGATTTACTGCATCACATTAAAGGAGCGGATAAGACTCTTAGAGAAATAAAGAGAGTTACTAAGAATAACGGAATTATAGTAATAGTTGAAGCAAATAGGTATAACCCTGTTTTTTACCCATATGTAACTAAAATAAAAGGACATGATCATTTTACTCAAAAAGAATTCAAGAATTTGATTGAGGAGAATTTCTCGGATCGAAAATTTATTTATTTGGAAGCTTATCCGCCATTTAGATTTCCCCTAAAATTTTATAAATACATTTTAAAGATTGAAAAATTAGTAAATAAGATAGAGTTTCTTAAGCCAATATTTTGCTACAATGTGGCCATTATAAAAAATTCTAAATAGAATCATTTTTTATGAAAGAGTTTCCTTTTTTTAAATATGATAATAATCCAACTTCCAAGAGAAACACCGGACATTAATAATCCATAATGGAAAGGCGCTGAAGAGTAAATAAACTCGTATTTATGCTCTCCCGGCAATGATTCAACTTCCAAAAATCTTCCCTTTAAAATTTCAATTCTTTCATCATCAACAAACGCCTTCCAGCCTGGATAATTAGTTTCCAATAAAATTAGATGACTCTTTTTGTTTGAATTTGCAATAACTGTTATTTTATTTGGCGTGAAATTAACTTTCTGCGAGTTTTTGTTTATTCTTGCAAACGGAAGCGCTCTTAAATCTCTATAAAGAAAAATATCATCTCTGAATTTTCTTAGCATTATAAGATTAGAACTTTTAGTACTAATATTTGAAATCAAAAAACCAGGTTTTATATCGTTATATGGATTAAGTCCTTTGAAGTTGTATTTTTCTCCCAAACTTTCTTTAAGAAAAAGTCCATAGTTTGATTGAAGCAGAAGAATTTTGTTCGAATAAGCTTTATCTTGAGGAATTTCGCCTTGGGACTGTTTATGAACAGTATAATAATTATCTTCATTATTATCTCGTATCCAATCTAAGACAGCACGGTATTCTTTATTAATTTCTTCAAATTTTCTTGTAGAAAGAACATTTTGCGAAAATGTATAAACAATAAGGAGGTTTATCAACAGAAGTCCTATTGCAAATTTTTTATTTTTCCATTTATCAATAAATACTCCCAAGGATACTAAAATAATTATTCCCCAATACATTAATATTCTACTTGGAACATGAAAGTATTGTAGGGGTTCAATAATTGAGATTAGGTAATGGATTGGATTTAGAGGAGAGTCTGGAGTAGAGAGCAATATAAATAACACTGTAAGTATAATAAGAATTGAGGTTTTTTTGTTGTGTTTGTCAAAAAATGCTACTTTAAAAATAAAGAATAATCCAAGAATTGACAAAGGGCCGATGAAAGCCAAACTTTCCCACCATCCAAAACTTTCTTTAATTAAAGTATCGGGAAACAAAAACTCAAATGGTAAGAATAAATTGAAAATTATGCTATAAATATCGAGTCCCCCTACAAACGGTTCCTTTATCTTTGAAATATGATCTTGGAGCTGTATCATGGGTAGAATTTTGATTGAGGAAAACGCAAGAAATAAGACAACCGCAAGTGCTAAATGAAAAGAAACTTTTCTATCTTTAAATAAATAATATAGAAAAACTGCTCCTGCTAAATATAAAGAAAATAAAGCATTATAAATATCTCCTGAAAAAAAGATTAGAGATAGAGTTATTGCTGTTACTCCAGACCATAAAATATTTTTAGTCTGTGCTGTTTTTACTAAGCAAAAAATAAATAATGGAAGAAATGCAAAAGATACCACCTTTTCTAAATGACCCGCAATAATTCTTGAAGCTAAATAAGCTCCACTTGCATAAGTTATTGAGATTATTACAGAGACCGTATTTGAAATTTTATAAAGCCTTGCAAGTAAAAACATAGAAATGCAGGCTATAAATACTGAAATAAAATACATTGCTTTTATTGCCAATTGATAAGGAAGAAGTAGTATAGGGATACTGATAATCGGGTTATATATGCCGTAAAGCGGATCTGCAACGCTTGGAATTCCTTGATTTATAAAAGGATTCCACTGCGGAAAAATACCATACTTGAGTATGGATTCTTTAAAGTGCAGAAGTGGTACAATATTTCCATTGAGATCATTGTTAACAATAATATTGGGATCAAGAATAAATTGGATTAAAATAATAACACTTGAAATAAAAAAAAGGATATAAATGCTCGGCTTCATGAGTGAAACTACCATTGTATTATAGCATTCGATAATTATGAAATTATTTATTCGAAATCTCCCCTTGATAATGTTCTTACTTCTTGTGCTTTGGGTTTTTAAATCCTGGTTTTTGTCTCCAACTATTTCAGCAGGGGATTTTTGGTATTACTTTAGGTCAATGTTTGATAACTATCACCTTTATCCTTATGCATGGTATACAGCTGGTATTTCAAATGGCATGGGATGGCAAGGTTTTGCCTATCAGAATGGCATGATTATATCTGCTGCCGCTGTTGGTTTTGCAAAACTTTTTAATTTAAGCTGGGAAAATTCATCAAGATTTATTTTTTATATACCATTTATATTTTTATCCTTCACATCATCTGCGTTTTTTATTAAAAAAGTCTTTCCCAAGAATAAGTTTTGGATTCTTTCTCCAATTATTTTTTCACTAAACACCTATGTTCTTATGACTATAGGAGGAGGCCAATTGCCAACCGCACTTTCCTACGCCTTTATGCCGTTTACAATATTCTCTTTTATGAAACTTGCTGAAAAGGTAAGCTCAAAAAAAGCGGAAATTATTCAATATATAATTCTTTGCTCATTACTCCTTGCTGTGCAAACGTTACTCGACTTGCGAATTGCATTTATAACTTCTATTGCAGTTTTAATTTATTTAGTATTTGAATTTTGGGATAAAGGTTTGAAAATCGGATTGAAAACTTTAATTTTCTACTCATTCTCTTTTATAATTCTGGCTCTCATTAATTCCTATTGGATTATTCCGGTTATCTTTTTTGGAATAAATCCTATCGAACAGCTTGGAATCGCGTATAGCTCTTCAGGAATTGTTGAGTTCTTAGGTTTTGCAAGGTTTGAGAATTCTATCTCACTTCTTCATCCATACTGGCCTGAAAATATTTTTGGAAAAGTTGGGTTTATGAGGTGGGAGTTTTTGTTACTTCCAATAATAGCTTTCTCATCACTTTTATTTATCGGAAAAGACAGAAAAGAAACCAAATATATTTTATTTTTTGCGGTAATTGGGCTTTTAGGCATTTTTCTTGGAAAAGGAGCTAGTGAGCCTTTGGGAAATCTATATATTTGGGTGTTTGATAATATCCCCGGTTTTCAGCTTTTTCGCGATTCATTCAAATGGTACACGCTGATTATTATTTCTTACAGCATCCTAATTCCTTTTACTGCTTGGAATGTTTATAAATGGATAGAAAAATATAAACAATTTTCAATTCTTAATTTTAAATTTTCAATCAAATCTAAATATTTTAATTTTCAAAACGTATTTGCGGTTTTAGTTTTTGTTTACTTATTGTTTTTGATTCGGCCGGCAATACTGGGACAGATTGGGGGGACTTTTCAAGTTAGAGATGTACCCAAGTCATACATTCAATTAGACAATTTTTTATCTCAGGATGAAAGTTTTTTTAGGACTTTATGGATACCCAATACTATGCTTTTTGGGCACTACACAAATAATCATCCTCAAATTTCCGCAAGAGATTATTTTAAGGATTATAATTTAGACTCTCTTTCGGCAACTGTTGCATCAGCCTCATCGCAGGACATACTCGATCTAGCCTCGGTAAAGTACGTAATTATTCCGGAAGACACTGAGTCTCAAATTTATTTAACGGACAGAAAATATGATGAGAGTAAATATCAATTTATTGTTGGTTCACTAGAGAAAGCTCAGTGGCTAGAGAAGATTGACCAGTTCGGGAAAGTTGTTGTTTACAAAGCTCCAAACTACAAAGATCATTTCTGGTGTGAATGTGATGCAAAAATAAGTTATGAATTTATAAATCCAACAAAATATATCGTAAAAATTAATAATGCAGAAAAAGGAGACAGATTGATTTTTTCAGAGAGCTTTGATGAAAAATGGGTTGCAAAAAAAGAAAATTTTGAGGTAAATTCTGAAGTATACGAAGGCAAATTTAACAGTTTCAGGTTGCCTGAGGGTGATTATGGGCTGGAAATTTATTATTCTCCTCAAGATTTGGTTGATTTAGGAGTAAAAATAAGCGTTTTAACCCTGTTTACTACAATCATAATTCTTGCTTCCAGTTTGTTAATGAGGCGTAAAAAATGATAAAATCACGTTGGATTTAAGTATTAAGACATAAGAGTTATCTTAATTCATAAATCATAAATCTTAAATCTCTTAGCTATGCTGAGTTTTGTTGTTCCGGTATTTGATGAAGAAGAGAGCCTTGGAGCTTTTTACAAAGAGCTAAAGAAACATGCAGAGGAGCTGGACTCTTCTCATGAAATAATTTTCATTGATGATGGTTCCAGAGACAAAACTCTCGATTTGCTTAAAAATTTAGAAAAAAAAGACCCAAAAGTTAGAGTTTACTCTTTTAGAAGAAATCATGGTAAAGCAGAAGCGCTCACTTTTGGATTTCAAAAAACAAAAGGCGATTTGATAGTGACTTTGGATGCAGATCTTCAGGATAAGCCGTCGGAGATTAAAAAACTAATTGAAAAGCAAAAAGAGTATTTTGATGTGGTTTCCGGATGGAGAAAAAAACGAAAAGATTCTTTTGCTAAGGTTATTTTCTCTAAATCTTTTAATTTTGTAGCCCGAATTCTTTGGGGAATAAAGCTTCATGATTATAACTGCGGGCTAAAGATTTATACAAAAGATGTTGCAAAGGAGCTTAATCTTTATGGCGGAATGCATAGATTTATACCCCTTTTGGCATCAGATGCAGGGTTTAGGGTAACAGAAGTCGCCGTAGAGCACGATGTAAGACGCTATGGTGTGTCAAAGTACAGTGCATGGAAAGTTTTGACTCAAATGCCTGATATGATGTCTATGTTTTTTCTTTCCAAATTCGGGAAAAGACCACTTCATCTATTTGGTTTTGTAGGATTATTTTTATTTCTCGTTGGAGTTCTAATTTCTTTATATCTCTCAATTGACTGGTTTTTGGGAGCGCCTATAGGGGGAAGGCCCTTATTTTTCCTGGGAATACTTTTAATACTTGTTGGCGTTCAGATCTCACTAACAGGACTTATCGCAGATCTTATTCTTAATGTTGCTAATAGAAATCAATCGAATTCTATAAGCCTTAGATATTCATCGAATTAGTTATAAAGTATATTGCTATGTAGCACTGTACTTTAAGTCGAAAATGAAGTTTCAAGATATTTTATTTATTATAGTTTTAATTCCTCTTTTGTACAAAAGAAATCCAAAACTTTTTGTCTGGGCAGGTTTAATTTCTCTTATTCTTTCAATGCCACTGTTTTACTTTTGGATATTCTTTACCGCCCAGCGTTTAGTTATTTATGCCTTTATATTATTCGCCACGGCAGTGGTTTTAAATTTAATAGTGCTCAGAAGGGGATAGGCTATCAAATAGATTTCCCTTATCACACCTTGACCAATTTTTATTTTAAAACTATAACACTACGTCGTATCAAAGTTTTTTGAAAATACCGTGAGGGTTATACTTTTAGTTAAATTAGTAGAAGTTGAATGCTGGAGGTCAAAAATTATACAATTGTAGGGTGAGGATTGGGATTGATATTAGTCAGCTTGCATTTGGGAGTGAAGGTGTGGCAAATTACCTTAGAAATCTGGTTGAAAGCCTGGCGCTTGCTGATAAAAAAAACGATTACATCCTGTTTTACTCATCGCTTAGAAGACCTGTGCCTAGTCTTAAAATTAATAATCCAAAATTTAAAATCAAAGCTTATAAATTTCCTCCTACTTTTCTTGAAAGGCTTTGGAATAAATTCCACATTTTTCCTATTGAGAACTTTGTGGGTAGCGTTGACTGGTTTATTACGTCTGACTGGACAGAACCTCCGGTCAAAAAGGCAAAGAAGGCAACAATTATTTACGATCTAATTGTCTATAAATATCCCGAAGAGACCCATAATCTAGTGGAAATCAATTATTCTGGACTAAAAATTTCTCCAAATATTGTCGCGTCCCAGCAGGGAAAACTTAAATGGGTAAAAAAAGAGTCCGATATGATTTTTACAATATCCGAAGCTAGCAAGAAAGATATTGTTGATATTCTAGGTATAGATAGCTCAAAAATTAGGGTGATATATCCGGGAGTTTGAAACTAAAACTATTATCTATTTATTAATTACTTTTTAAAATGAATATTGGAATTAATGGGTTTGAGGCGGTGGTGCCACGTTTTGGATTTGATAAAAAAACTAATCTTCCAATTCGAGTAGGAAGCGCAGAGTATGCATATCAGCTTTTGGCAGCTTTAAATAAAATTGATAAAAAAAATAATTATTTTGTTTATTTACCTGTAGATCCAACTCCCGATATGCCTAAAGAGACAGAAAGCTGGGGATATATTGTTTTTTCCTCAAAAAAACTATGGACGCTTGCAGGCCTTTCAAAAAAGCTTGCAGAGGATAAAAATCGTCTTGATGTTTTTTTCTCTCCAACCCATTATCTTCCTATAACTAACAAAAAATCTGTAATCTCAATTCTGGACGTTTCTTACCTTAAGTTTCCGAAACTATTCAAAACAAAAGACCTTTATAAGCTCAAGATTTGGGGAAAGTTGTCGATTAAGAAAGCAAAAAAGATATTAACAATAAGCGAGGCTTCCAAGAGTGATATAATTAAATATTACGGATTAAAATCGGATAAGATAGAAGTTGTATATCCGGGAATTAAAAAAGCGTCAAGCGTTAAGGGGAAAGGGTTAAGTATGGAAGAATTAAAAAAGAAATTTGGAATAAAAGGAGACTATATACTTTTCGTCGGGACGCTTCAGCCGAGAAAAAATATTGTTCGTCTGATCGAGGCGTTTAGCATGGTCGTTCAGAAGTATTCTCCGAGCGATCCGCCAGCTGGCGGAGAATCGGGAAATCAGTTCTCGACAAGCTCGAACAATAATGAATTACAGCTGGTTATAGTAGGGAAAAAAGGGTGGCAATATGAGCAGATTTTAGACGCTCCTTCAAAATTTAATGTTTCAGACCGCGTTTTGTTTCTTGAAAGTGTTTCGGACGGGGATCTGCCTGTGCTTTACAAACATGCAAAAATGTTTATCTTACCAAGTCTTTATGAAGGATTCGGTCTCCCGGTACTTGAGGCAATGCAATACGGATGTCCTGTTATAACAAGCAATGTTTCATCACTTCCTGAGGCAGGCGGAGATGCGGCTTTGTATGTAGATCCTGAAAATGTGAATGACATAAAAGAAAAAATGGGAAGACTTTTAAATGATGAAAAATTGAGAAAAGACTTGATTGAGAAAGGAAAACATCAAATTAAGAAGTTTTCTTGGGAAAAGTCAGCAAGACAAACTTTGAGAAATCTTGAAGAAATTTAGCTTTCCACCCTTGGGGTGGACTAGTGTATGATAAAAAAAATAATAAGACGAATAAACACAATTATAATTGAACTTGAAAACTGGATAATGCACGTGTCAGGATATGTTCCATCACACCACTTCAGACGGTTAATTTATAGACTGGGTGGCATGAAGATTGGAAGAGGTTCAACTATTCATACAGGATTAAGACTTTACAATGCAAAGAATATAAAAATCGGTCAGGACACAATTGTTGGTGAAGGAGCGGTTTTGGACGGGAGGGATAGTTTGGTAATCGGTGATCATGTGGATATTGCAACGGATGTTATGATTTATAACTCAGAACATGATGTTTATGATTCGAGTTTCAAAGCAATATCAGCACCAGTTGAGATTTCTGATTATGTTTTTATTGGGCCTAGGGCGATAATTCTTCCCGGAGTCAAGATAGGACGCGGCGCTGTTATCGGGGCAGGCGCAGTTGTAACAAAAGATGTTGAGGCATTCAAAATTGTCGGAGGAGTTCCTGCTAAAGAAATAGGGGAGCGACAAAACAAAAATCCCAACTATAAATTAGGACGTGCCGCTTGGTTTAGGTAAATTTTATGCCAAAGGTTACAATTATTATTCTCACCTATAATTCAGCAGGTTTTATAAAAAAATTATTAGAAAGTATAAAAAGACAGCATAAAGACCTTTCTGGTTTGGAGATAATTATCGTCGACAACGATTCTAACGACAAAACAATTGAAGAAGTCTTAAATGCAAAACTTCAAACTTCAGACTTTAAATTAATAAGGAATAAAGAAAATGTTGGGTTTGCGAAGGGGATAAATATTGGAGCGGAAAAAGCAACAGGTGATTTTTTACTTTTTATAAATCCTGACACAGAATTTGAGAAAGGAGATATATGGAAAATGACTGAAGTTTTTGCAATTCATAAGGAGGTGGGAATAGTCGGCGGAAAACTTTTAAAGAATAACGGAAAAGTAGAGAAATCAGCCGGGAATTTTTTTGGTTTTTTTGAGACCATTATTATGGCATTTGGATTGGACGAGGTATTTGGTGTTCGAACAAGTCCTGAGAAACTAACAAAAGTAGGTTTTGTCAGCGGCGGTTTTCTGATGATTAAAAAAGACTTATTCGAAAAGCTTGGGGGTTTTGATGAAAACTTTTTTATGTATATTGAGGACATGGATCTTTGCAAAAGAGCAAAAGAGGAAGGTTTTAGCACTTACTTTACGCCTGATGTAGTTTTGGTACACGCATCACATGGTTCATCGAATAGATCGTTTGCTATTGAAAATATTTATAAAAGCATAATTTATTATCACGAAAAACATTCAAACTCTATTGTTTATTTTTTGGTAAAAATGATTCTTAAGCTTAAAGCGTTTGTTCTTGTAATAATTGGCAGAATTATCAATAATAAATATCTAGTCAATTCGTATAGTAAGGCACTTAGTGTATGAAAAAAATTTTCTCATGGGTTTGGGACAATATATTATTTCTTGAGTCACTTTTTCTTTTGGCTTTCATACCCCTTTATCCAAAAATCCCGGTTTTAGATATTCAGAACACCTGGGTTTATGTGAGAATAGAGGATTTTATTGTTTCTTTTATTCTTCTTTCATGGCTTACTCTTTTGGTAAAAAAGAAAATTACTCTAAAAACTCCTCTAACTTTTCCGGTTCTCATTTTTTGGATTGTTGGATCAGTTGCTACTCTTCATGGAGTACTTATTGTCTTTCCAAACTTACCCAATGTTTTTCCAAATGTAGCATTTTTAAGTCTTCTTCGTCATATTGAATATGTAAGCCTCTTTTTTATCGGCTACCACGGACTGCGCAATAAGAAACTCCTTCCATACGTGGTGGGGGCGCTTACAGTAATTCTTCTTGCTGTAATAGCATACGGATTTGGACAAAAATATTTAGGCTTTCCGGCATTCCTGACTGGAAATGAAGAATTTGCAAAAGGAATTCCCATAAGACTTTCCGAGTTATCAAGAGTCCCTTCAACATTTGCAGGTCATTATGATTTGGCTGCTTATCTTGTTTTGATAGTTCCCATAATGCTAAGCCTTTTTTTTGGTCTAAAAAACATTTTGTTTAGATTATTTTTTCTTGGTGTAACTCTTCTTGGAACTGCCCTTATGTTTATGACAGTATCGCGCGTTTCTTTTGTTGCCCTATTTGTCTCGTTTTTTGCAGTTTTATTTTTTATGAGACGAAAAATATTTTTTGTGGCGCTTCCTCTCGCTTTTATTTTTGGAACAATTCTTCTTTCCTATCAGCCCTCGCTTCTTGATAGATTTAAAAGCACAGTTTCTGAAGTGGATGTAATAGTTGATTCGAGAACAGGGGAATCAGTGGGTCATGTCAAATTTGTTGAGAAGGAGTATCTTTCGGATAAGCTTATTCTTCAAAGGAGAGTAAAGGACAGCGTTGAACTTGCAAATGTCATGGCCACAATTGATCAGGATGAGCAGTATTCGCTTAATTCCCCTGTATTTCCTTTTAGACTGGTTCCTGAGGAAGTGCCTTTGGTTACGGCTGTTAATATCTCAACAGGGGAGAGTTTGCCTTCGGGAACAGGATATATTAACCTGTCACTCTCTCCAGTCACGAAAAGACTTAACAATTTCTTTTATGAACTTCCCAAAGAAGAAGGATCAACCCTGTCAGCGCAAGTCATTGTGTTTCATGGACCGTTTATTGTTAAGCGGGCAGCAGCGTATGATCTATCTTTTACCACCAGATTTCAGGGAGAATGGCCCAATGCTATAAATGCTTTCAAAAAAAATATCTTTCTTGGAAGCGGATACGGGGGAGTTGGCCTTGCAATAGATAATAATTATTTGCGAATTTTAGGTGAAACAGGAATCCTGGGGTTTAGTGCATTTTTCTCGCTATTCTTAATTCTTGCAATATATATTAGAAAAATTTATCCAAGTGTTGATTCGTCTCTTGCCAAAAGCTTCATTATTGGGTTTACCGCGGGTCTTTTTGGTCTTTTTCTTAATGCGACTTTGATTGATATATTTGAAGCATCCAAAATCGCATTTGTTTTGTGGCTTCTTGTGGGAATTGTCTTTGCGCTTCTGATCCAGTATCAGAAAAAGACAATAGATATTCTTTCAGAACTGAGAAGTTCAATCTCGTCTCCATTTGTAATAATCGCAATTTTGGCAGTCTTAACAGGTGTTATATTTTCTCCGGCTATAAATAACTTTTTTGTAGGAGACGATTTCACCTGGTTTCGCTGGGCGGCTGAATGTGGTGCAAATTGTCAGCCGGCAAGAGAGATTCTTAATTATTTTACAAGTTCAGACGGCTTTTTCTACAGGCCCGGAGCAAAAACCTATTTCCTCCTTATGTATAAAACTTTCTGGCTTAATCAAAGCGTTTATCACATGGTTTCTATCCTTCTCCATTTTGTTGTGGCAAGTCTTATGTTCTTACTTTCCTGGAAGATTTTTAAAAATGTTTTCTTAGCGGCTGCTGCTTCTTTTGTTTTCCTAATCTTAAGCGGTGCAACAGAGGCTGTGTTTTGGATATCAACAACAGGATATTTATTTAATACTGTCTTTGGTCTTTTGGGAATATTGCTGTTTATACTTTGGGATGATAGAAGAAAGCTCTATTTTCTTGGGGGGTCAATATTTTCAATATCTTTGTCTTTTCTTTTCCACGAGCTTGGGATTGTTTATCCTTTTCTTGTGCTTGTTTACGCCCTATTATACGGAAAAGATACAAATACTGGGAATTTTTTCAGAAGATGGGATCTTGCAATCGTTTTTTCTACAATTCCTATTTATCTTGTAATCAGATTTTTGTCCGGGAGCCATTGGTTCTCAGGAGACTATTCCTATAATCTATTAAAGCTTCCGCTTAATGTTATTGGAAACAGTTTGGGATATTTGGTTTTGACTCTTTTGGGACCTATTACTCTTCCCGTTTACACACTACTCCGAGAAACACTTAGAGAAAATTTGATAGTTGCAGTAACAATTATTCCTGTTGCCGCGTTTGTTTTGTTTATTGTTTACAAATACAGTATTAAAATATTTGATCTTAGAGAGAAAAAAATAGTTTTATTTGGAATTTTATTTTTTGCAGTTTCTCTTATTCCTTTTCTTGGTCTTGGGAACATTTCATCAAGATATAGTTATTTGGCATCGTTTGGAATTGTTATTATTTTAATAGTTTTTGCCAAAAAGTTTTTTGCGTATCTTGCGCAGATGGATAGAAAAATTGCTTCACTGGTTATAAGTCTTTTTGTAATAATTTTTGTGCTTTTTCATGTCATATCGCTCCAGCAGTCCTATTTTAATTGGAATGAGGCGGGAACCAAAACTAAAAAATTCTTTTTATCAATAGATGCTCAATATTCAAACCTTTGGGTTTCACCCAATACTCAATTTCATTTTGTCAATGTTCCCATAAAAGTCGGAGAAGCTTGGGTATTTCCAGTAGGACTCACTGACGCCCTTTGGTTTGCGATACAAAATGAAAATGCCAAAATCTTTGTCCACTCAGATGTCGGTGAAGCAATAAGTGCCTCAGAAGGACGGCTGGACCTGGATAGACCTGTTTTAATATTCCAGCCTGACGGAAGCCTTATTACCCCCTACGCCGCAACAGTTTCTTCTGATTTGATAAACCAGCCCTGACTAGACTAAAATAAAATAGTGAAAAAAACTACTCTCCTCCTTCTTTTGGGAATTCTTGTTCTCGGATTTGCGCTTCGTTTGTATAAGTTTGATGCTCCCGTTGCCGACTGGCATTCATGGCGTCAAGCAGACACTTCGGCTGTTTCAAGAAACTTTGTGGAGCAAGGTTTTGATCTTTTGCATCCAAAATTTGATGATCTTTCAAACGTCGCATCAGGACAGAATAATCCCAAGGGTTATCGATTTGTAGAATTTCCTATATATAACGGCCTTCAGGCTGGTTTGTTTAAGACCTTAGGAGTATTTACTCTTGAAGGATGGGGAAGGATGATATCTATTTTTTCATCTCTTTTTGTTTCGGTTTTTGTTTTTCTCATTCTCAAAAAGCATCACTCAGAAACAGCGGGTTTAATAGGAGCATTTTTTGCGGCAGGCCTTCCTTTTAGTGTTTATTTCGGAAGAACAATTCTTCCCGACATGTCCATGGCAGCAGCAATGCTCGGAGGAATTTATTTCTTCGATCTGTGGACTTCGGAAAACTTAAAACTTAAAACTAAAAGCGCAAAACTACAGCTAAAAAATAAAAGTTTAATATATTTTGTTTTGAGTTTAATACTTACAACAGTGGCACTACTTTTAAAACCATTTGCCTTATTTTTTACACTTCCCATGGTTTATCTAGCGTTTAAAACGTTTGGGAAAAAGGCATTTGTAAACCCTTATCTTTGGGTATTTGCAGTTATGTCTATCCTGCCATTGGGTTTATGGAGGATTTGGATGATGCAGTTTCCGGAAGGAATTCCCGCTAACTCTTGGTTATTTAATGAAGGAAACATTAGATTTAAAGGTGCTTATTTTTATTGGATATTTGGAGAAAGATTGGGAAAACTAATTCTGGGCTACTGGGGAATATCACTTCTGGTTTTGGGTATTATTTCAAAAATAAAAAAAGACGGGTGGTTTTTATATTCATTTATTTTTTCATCGCTTTTATATCTGGTGATTATAGCGCGTGGTAATGTTCAGCATGACTATTACCAAGTACTAATTATTCCAACGCTCGCTATCTTTTTAGGACTAGGCGGGGAATTCCTCCTTAATTTTGTAAAAACCTACACAAATAAATATGTGGGACCCGCAGTGTTTATTGTTATAACTTTTTTTACGCTGAGTCTTAGCTGGTATTATGTTCGTGATCTCTACAATATAAATAATCCCTCAATAATAACCGCAGGCGAAGCGGCGGACAGACTCCTGCCTAAAGATGCAAAAGTTATAGCAATACAGGGTGGTGATACATCTTTTCTTTACCAGACCAAAAGACGCGGCTGGGCCAGTTTCGCCTACGATATAGAAGAGTTGGTAGGCCTTGGCGCGGATTATCTTATCTTCGCAAACCCAACCCCGTCCGATCTTACTTTTTCAAAAAAGTATGAGGTATTTGATCAAGCACCTGAATATATAATATATGATCTCAACAAACCGTTATGAAAATTTTAATGCTCTCATCTTATCTTCCTTATCCTCTTTGGGATGGAGGGAGAATAAGACTTTTTAATATTTTAAAGTTTCTCTCAAAAAGTCATGACGTTACCTTAATCTGCGAAAAAAGACCGAGTCAATCAAAAAACGATGAAGAGGAAGTTAGGAAAATATGCAAAAAGCTAATTGTTGTAGATAGGCCTCCTGTTTGGTCAATTCAAAATATTTCTAAATCTTTTTTTTCGCTGGATTCTCTTCTTGTAACTTCCCATACAAATAAAATAATAAAAGAAGCGATACGAAAAGAACTTTCGGAAAGCGATTTTGATCTAATACACGTTGAGACATTTTATGTTATGCAAAACCTGCCAAAGGTCAACATTCCAATAGTTTTGATTGAACATAATATAGAGTATGAAATATACGGCCGTTATTTAAAAAAATCAAAAGCATTTATTAAACCTTTTCTTCTTCCGGATATTTTAAAGCTTAAAAGAAGAGAGAGGCAGTCCTGGAAAAGGGCAGATAAAGTAGTGGCAGTTTCTCTCCATGATCGGAAAGTAATAGGCGATTCAGAACTTGTACCAAACGGAGTTGACGTAGATAAATTTAGTTTTACAAAACCGCAGATTAGAAAAAATAAAAAAGTTCTATTCATCGGCGATTTTAAGTGGGTGCAAAATAGAGACAGTACAGTTTTTATAATAAAAAATATCTGGCCCAGAATTATCTATGAAAATAAAAATAAGTTGGATTTAAAACTTTGGGTGGTGGGAAAAAATATTCCCGAAAAAATCAAAAAACTCTTGGATTCTTCAATAATCTTTGATGAGGATGCACCTAACGCTACGGAGAAAATATTTGAGGCATCTGATGTACTTCTTGCACCGATCAGAATTGGAGGAGGGAGCAGTTTTAAGATTTTGGAAGCGATGTCAGCGGGCGTTCCGGTTGTAACTTCAAAGCTTGGAAATGAGGGAATAGGAGCTTTGGATAATGCCCAAATTATGGTTTGTGACCTACCGGAAGAATATGTGGGAGCTGTAACTAAGCTTCTTAACGATAATTATCTTTATGAGAAAATAGCAAGAAATGCAAGGGAATTTGTAGAGAAAAACTTTGATTGGAGGATAATTGTTAAAAAGCTGGATGAAGTATATAAATCGGCTGTATCAAGATGAAAAAACTTACAATTTCAATAGTTAATTTTAACAGCGGAGATCATCTTTTGAAATGCTTAGAGTCTTTGGATAATGCTAAAAAAGAACTTGATTTTGACGTTTATGTTGTTGATAACGCATCAACGGACGGGAGTTTAGAAGACGCCCAAAAAAAATATCCAGAGTTTAACTTTATTAAAAATACAAAAAATTTGGGCTTTGGCTCGGCGCATAATCTTGTATTGAAAAAAGCAAAAACCCCCTATCTCCTAACACTCAACCCTGATACCAGCATAAAGGAAGGAACGTTATCTTATATGGTAGATTTTATGGATAATAATTTAGATGTTGGGGCTGCGACTTGTAGAATAGAAAAAGAAGACGGAACGCTTGACTTGGCTTCTCATAGAGGATTTCCTACCCTTAAATCATCCTTCTATTATTTCTTTTTAAAAAATAACAAATATTACCACATGACTGATAAAAATATGAAAGAGATACACGGTGTGGATTCAATAGTGGGTGCTTTTATGATGCTTCGACGTTCTGTCCTTGAGAAGGTTGGTTATTTTGATGAAGACTACTTTTTGTATGGGGAGGACATAGATTTATGTTTCAGAATAAAAGAGGAAGGATATAAGGTGATGTATACACCCGAAGTTAAAATTATTCATATCAAAGGAGCATCATCCGGCATAAAAAGTCACAGCAGGGGAAAATCTGTAGCTGATTCAATTACAAAAAAATTGGCTATGGACAGTTTTTACGATTCAATGAAGATTTTTTACAAAAAACACTACGCCCAAAAATATCCATCACTTGTTAATTTATTGGTTTTTTTGGCAATTGATCTAAAAAAAATAATGTCAAAAGGGAAAAAAATAGTTTAATATGATTATTGGAATTGACGCTCGGCTTTGGAGGGAGACCGGGGTTGGAAGATACATAAGAAATTTGGTTATTAATCTTGAAAAAATCGATAAGAAAAACGACTACGTTTTATTTGTTTTGGATTCTGATAAAGAACAAATCTCAGAAAAAATTAAAAATGAAAAGTGGAGGATTGTTCCAACAAAAATTAAATGGCACTCGATTTCAGAACAGTTAAGATTTCCAAAAATAATTAAAAAAGAAAATGTTGATCTAATGCATTTTCCTTATCAAATAAACGTTCCGATTCTTTACAATAAACCATACATAATAACAATCCACGATTTAGTAAGACACTATTTTATAACAGGAAAAGCTTCAACTAACGCTTTATGGCTATATGGATTTAAAATGATTGGCTACAAAACCATGATAAATTTAGCTGCAAAAAGAGCTAATAAGATAATTGCAGTTTCCAATTCTACAAAAAGAGACGTTATGAGCAGGTTGGGAATTAATGATAAAAAAATAGAAATAATATATGAAGCGGCCGATGATTTTTTCGCCAAAAACGGATCGACTGGCCGAAACTCAGATAAAGAATTAGATATTAAAAACTATTTTTTATACATAGGAAATATTTATCCTCATAAAAATACAGAAAGACTTGTTGAAGCGTTTAAAATATTTTCCAAAGAAAACGATACAAAGCTGATTTTTGTAGGGAAAAAAGACTATTTTTATAAAAATCTTGAAAAAAAATTAGAGAAATTAATTCGTGAAGGGAGAATTATTATTTATTATGATATATCAGATGATAAGCTTTACTCACTTTACAAAAATGCAATTTGCCTTGTTCGGCCGTCTCTCATGGAGGGATTTAGCCTTCCGCCTCTTGAAGCGCTGTCTTGCAAGTGTTTAGTTTTGGCATCAAATATCAGCACTCACAAAGAAATTTTTGGTGATTCAATCATTTATTTTGATCCTTACAATACCCGTGACATTATTGATAAAATGGGCTACGTTTATTCTCTTGATAAAAAAACAAGAGAGAGATATATAGAAAAAGGTTTAAAACTTGCTCAAAGTTTCTCTTGGGAGCAAACTGCAAGGCAAACATTAAAAGTTTATGAAGACTGCATTGGTATACGACAGAATAAATAAATGGGGAGGAGCAGAAAGAGTTCTTCTAGCGCTACATAAAATTTTTCCCGAAGCACCAGTATTCACATCTGTGCACAGCAGGCAAAATACACCCTGGTCAAAAGTCTTTAATGTAAGAACTTCAAGTCTTCAAAAAATCAAATTTTTCCAAGACAACAATCATTTTATCCCGCTTCTTATGCCCAGTGCTTTTGAAACATTTTCTTTTGATAAGTATGATTTGGTTATTTCAATAAGCAGCGAGGCGGCAAAAGGAATAATTACCAAGCCCGGCACTCTTCACATTTGTTATTGTCTTACCCCAACTCGTTATTTGTGGAGCGGGCACAAAGATTATTTTTCAAATAAATACCTAAGAACGATTGCTCATCCGGCAATAAATTATTTGAGGCATTGGGACAAAATTTCATCCAGAAGGCCAGATCATTTTATTTCAATTTCAAAAGAAGTTCAGAAAAGAGTAAAAAAATATTATGGAATTGACTCAGATGTAATTTTTCCTCCGGTTATGTTGGAGAAAAAGTCAAAAAGGAGAGAAAACTTAGGCAATCACTTTCTTATGGTTTCTAGGATGTCCCGGTTTTCATATTATAAAAAAGTAGACTTAGTTATTGACGCGTTTAATAAAAGTAAATTACCTTTAAAAATTGTAGGTCATGGCCCTATGATACGAAGGTTTAAAAATAAAGCAAGCGGAAACATTGATTTTTTGGGAGAATTGAGAGATAAAGAATTAATTACTCAATATGAAAAATGCAGGGCGCTGGTTTTTCCTGGAGTTGAAGATTTTGGACTGGTGATGGCCGAAGCCCAGACTTTTGGGAAACCCGTTATAGCATATAGAGCGGGTGGCGCTTTAGAAATTATAGTTGAGGGTAAAACCGGAGAGTTTTTTGACAGGCAGAGTGCTGATTCACTAGCATCAGCATTGAAAAGGTTTGATGAAAAAAGATATAATATGACTGAAATAGAAAGAAATGCGAAGAGATTTACTTTTGAGAATTTCAAAACAAATTTTGAGAAATTCTTGAAAGATAAAATAAATCAAATATGAAGGTTGTAATTTTTGCAGGAGGTGTTGGAACAAGGCTCTGGCCGCTGTCAAGAAAACACACTCCAAAGCAGTTTGAAAAAATAGTAGGAGATCGGTCAACTCTTCAGCTAGCAGTAGAAAGACTTTACCCTGCATTTAAACCGTCGGATATCTACGTTTCAACAGGAGAAAATTATAAAAAAATAATTCAAAAACAACTTCCCGAGATACCTAGGGAAAATTTTATTTTCGAACCGGAACAAAGAGATGTTGGTCCAGCAGTTGCAACAGCTTTGGCAATTGTTGGAAAAAATTCACCCCAGGAGCCGGTTGCAATTGTTTGGAGCGATCATTTTGTAAAAAAAGAAAGAAGATTTAGGGAAGTACTTTCCTTTTCTGAAAAACTTGTTTCCAAAAATCCAGACCGCTTAGTATTCATAGGCCAGCGGGCTCGATTTGCGAATCAAAATCTAGGTTGGCTTGAATTCGGTGATCAAGTAGACTCAATCAGGGGAACAAAGGTCTTTTCCTTTAAGCGTTTGATTTATAGACCAACTTTAGGGGAGGCACAAAAATATTTAGAGAGCGATAGATATGCCTGGAATCCCGGATATTTCGTAACAACTCCGAAATTTATCCTTGACTCCTATAAAAAACTTGCTCCTTCCATATGGAGGGGAGTGATTAAAATACAGGCTTCCTTTGGAAAAGACAATTTCAACAGTGTTATGAGGCAAGAGTATCCAAAGCTTGAAAAAATAAGCTTTGACAACGCAATTCTTGAGAAACTTCCAACAGATAATGTTTTAGTAATTGCGGCAGATCTTGGATGGAGTGATGTGGGGGCCTGGGAAGCTCTTAAGGAGGCGCTTCAGATTAAAAGCACTGAGAATGTTGAAAGAGGAAAAGTTCTTCTAACTGATTCAAAAGACAATCTTGTGTTTAACTTTACGGACCAGCTTGCGGTGGGAATTGATCTTGAAGGGATGATTGTAATTAACACAGACGACGTGGTTCTTATCTGTCATAAGAATTCAATACCAAAGGTTAAAAAGTTGGTAGAAAGTCTGGCTGGCACTCCCCACGAACATCTTACCTAAATGATTTTATTTTAAAAATACTTTAGGATTCGTGGGGTTAATTTTAAAATTATGCCGTATAAAGAAGTTAAAAAGGAAATATATTACGAGATCATGAAAAGAGTGTTTGATATTATCTGCTCCTCTATTCTTTTGATACTTTTCATGCCGGTAATAATTTTGGTTTCGATTGCAATAAAGTTTGACTCTAAAGGACCGATTTTGGCGGATACTCCAGAGCGTGTTGGGAAAAACGGTAAGCTTTTTAAGATGTATAAATTCCGCTCAATGATTGAAAATGCCCATGAGCTCCTCCGGGAAAATCCAAAGTTTGCCAAACTTTATCAGGACTATAAAAAGGGAAGCTATAAGTTAAGGGATGATCCAAGAATAACTAAAGTGGGACGTTTTATAAGGAAGCACTCTTTGGATGAAGTACCTCAGTTTTTTAACGTACTAAAGGGAGAGATGAGCCTTGTAGGACCTAGGGCTTACTACCCTGATGAACTTAGAGAACAGCAGAAAAGATACCCTAGGACTAAAGACGATGTAGAGATTGTATTATCGGTAAAACCGGGTGTTACGGGATACTGGCAGGTTTCCGGAAGATCAGAAATAAATTTTGATAAGAGGATAAAAATGGATGCAGAATATGTGAGAAAAAGATCACTAATTTATGATTTGATTATTGTTCTAAAAAGTCCCTGGGCAATGATCTCCGGAAAAGGCGCTTTGTAATTGACACGCCCATTAGCTTACTTGTATCATATAGCAATGGAAGGATTTAAGAAGATTGAGCTTGGCTCATCTTCTCCCGCAACCAACACTACTTCTGATACTTCGCAGCCAGTAATCCAAACAGTCCTCCCGCAAAGATCAAGGCGAGGAAGTGAGATGGGTGGAGTTTCAAGGTTTGACAAACTCGCTTCATTAGTCAGACTCCGAAACAAAAAAGTCGGAGTCGGACTTTTGATATTTGCCATTATTTTCTTGGTATTAATTTTAATTCCCTCATTTCTTGTTTTCTCCTCAGCAAAAAAAACATATGCACAAGTTAATTTAACTCTTGCTGCCCTTAAAAATCAGGATATAGAGCGGGCAGGCAAAGAGCTTAAAAATACAAGAGAATCTCTTGAAGATACCAAAAATAAGCTGAATTTGCTGTTTATACTAAGATTCATCCCAGGTCCAAACATTTATTACAATGATGCAAGACACCTTGTCAATGCCGGATTCCACGGTCTTGACGCAGCTGATATCTTTGTGGAGTCTGTTGAGCCCTATGCAGATGTTTTAGGCCTTAAAGGTCAGGGAAGTTTTACCGGAGGAACAGCCGAGCAAAGGATTCAAACAGCCGTTGCTACCATGGGCAAAGTTACGCCTAAGATAGATGAAATAGCAAAATCGCTTACTTTTGCCAAAGAAGAAATAGAAGAACTAAATTCAAATCACTATCCCGGATTTATCATGGGGGGTAAAATAAAAAATACGGTAATTAGGACAAGAACCCTGGCAAATGACGGAGTTACATTTATTGAAGAAGCAAAACCTCTTATTAAGGTCCTTCCGGAACTTTTGGGGGAGAAAGAACCTAAAAAATATCTGGTAATTTTTCAAAATGATAAAGAACTTAGGCCAACTGGAGGATTTATTACAGCGTATGCAATATTTAACGTTGACAAGGGAGTAATAACAGCTGAGAAGTCTGAAGATATATATTCACTTGATGACACGATTTCAGGAAAGGAAAAAGCCCCTGAGCCAATAAGAAAATATCTTGCCAATGTCCCGCTTTATAATCTAAGAGACAGCAATCTATCGCCGGATTTCCAAAAATCTATGGAAGACTTTCGGGAGATTTATGATAAGGCAAGAGGGGGAGAGGATGTTGACGGAATTGTAGCTCTAGACACCCACGCTTTAGTTTCGGTCATGAATGTATTAGGAGATATTGAAGTTAACGGCCAGACGTTTAGCAGTACTAAAACAGATGAGCGGTGCGACTGTCCTCAAGTTATATATGAGCTTTTAGAGTTTGCCGGAATTAGGGTGCAGTATATAAGGCCTGACAGGAAAAGCATTATTGGGGATCTCATGCTCTCGATTATGAAAAAGGCGCTTTCTTCCTCTCCTGGAAAGTATTGGGGTCCGCTGATCCAGACTGGATTTTCGGAAATTTCAAAAAAACACGTACTTTTTAGCCTTGAAAATAAAGATGCCCAAAAAGGACTTTCCGCAGTTAACGCGGCAGGAGAAATAAGAGATTTTAAGGGAGATTATTTTCACCTTAATGAAGCAAATTTTGGAGGAAGTAAATCGAATTTATTTGTAGACCAGAACGTTACTCATGAGTACAGTATGTCAAAAGACGGAATTATAACCAAAACTGTTACAGTTAATTATAAAAATACTCATAAACCCTCAAATTGTAATTTAGAAGCTGAGAATGCCCTGTGTCTTAACGCACCATGGAGGAATTGGTTCCGAGTTTATGTTCCAAAGGGAAGTAAGTTAATAGACTCATCAGGATCTGAGGTTAAGATGTCAACATATGAAGAGTTTGGTAAAACAGTATATGAAGGGTTTTTAACAGTAAGGCCTCTGGGAATAGCAAGGCTCACCATCAGTTATTCTCTTCCTTTCAAGCTCGAAAAAGGTTCTGACCTGCCGCTGATGATTCAAAAACAGCCGGGAACAGAAGGAGATGAATATACCATTAGAGTAGGTGACGTGGAGGTAGAAAAGTTTGTACTTGACAGGGATGTGACTTTATACTTAGACTTATAATATGAGGTCGTATAGGCTAGAGGGAATTGTTATAAAGAGAAAAGATTTTGGAGAGGCAGACCGGATTCTAACAGTTTTTACAAAGCAAAAAGGGAAAATCCAGATTGTTGCTAAGGGTGTACGCAGGATCACGAGCAGGAGGTCTTCCCACGTTGAGCTTCTTAATCAATCGATAATAGGCGTGTACGATGGAAAACTCCCGATTCTCACGGAAGCACAGTGTCTAAGCCACTTTTCAGGCCTTAAAAATGACCTTAAAAAAGCAGGATGGGCATTTTATGTTTGTGAGCTGGTAGACGGTTTGCTTGCCGAGAATCAAGAGCACAGGCAGGTTTATAGCCTGATTCAGCGAACCTTGTTTGAACTTGAAATAACTTACGATCCTCGACCTCTAATAAAGCGGTTTGAGCAGGAAATACTTATTCTTCTTGGATTCTGGCCAAAGGAGAGATTGTTTCTTGAGGAGCCGGAGGTTTATATTGAAGATATAATGGAAAAAAAGATCAAAACAAAAAAAATCTTCTCCAAAATCTCCTAGAGTCGCTTTGTCATTCTGAACGGATTCAATTCTCTCACCGTAAACTCCGTGAAGAATCTTTTATTTGTCTGTTATGCTGAATTTATTTCAGCATCTAGATCCTGAAACAAGTTCAGGATGACATTGGTATAGAGATTCTATTTTTGTTATCATTGCAGTATGGAAGAAAACCTGATGGAAAAGATTGTCGCGCTAGCAAAACGGCGGGGTTTTATTTATCCCGGATCGGAAATCTACGGAGGGCTCGCAGGCACGTGGGATTATGGCCCGCTGGGAGTTGAGTTGAAGAATAATATTAAAAAAGAGTGGTGGAAGTCCATGGTCCAGCTTCGAGACGACGTTGTAGGACTGGACGCAGCCATAATGATGAATCCTACTGTTTGGGAAGCCTCAGGCCACGTTAGCGCCTTCACAGACCCATTGGTTGAATGTAAGGTTTGTCACGTTCGTTTGCGAGCAGACAAAAAAGAAGAAATCGAACAGCACGAAAAAACTCACAAAGAAGCTTCCTGGACACAGCCACGTAAGTTTAATTTATTGGTAAAAACATATTTGGGGGTTTTGGAGGAAGACAAACAAGAACTCTTTCTCCGCGGAGAAATAACACAAGGCGCTTTTGTTAATTTTGAAAATGTAGTTAGTTCGACTCGTGTCAAAATACCCTTTGGAATTGCTCAGATTGGAAAAGCATTTAGAAATGAAATAACTCCCGGAAATTTTACTTACCGCTCGCGTGAATTTGAACAGATGGAGCTTGAGTTTTTTGTCGGCCCGACCGATGCGGAAGCCAATAAATGGTTTGAGTATTGGAAAGGGGAGCGGATGGAGTGGTATAAAAGTTTAGGTTTAAACAAAGACAAACTTCGTTTCCGAAAGCATGAAGATACAGAGCGTGCACATTACGCCAAATCCGCGGAAGATATAGAATATGAAGCGCCCTTTGGATGGAGTGAATTTGAAGGAATTCATCACAGGGGAGATTGGGACCTCTCGCGACATAAATTAGGATATGTTGACGAAGACGGGAAGAAATTTACACCCTGGGTCATTGAAACATCAGGAGGGGTGGACAGGTCTGCTTTATTTTTCTTACTCGATTCTTATAAAGAAGTTGACCCTTCGGCAGGCTCAGGGCAAGGAAAAAGAGTTTGGCTAAGTTTGAATCCTAAACTCGCGCCATACAAAGTTGCAGTTTTTCCACTGTTAGGAAACAAACCTAAACTTATAGATAAAGCAAAAGGCATTTATGACAGTTTGAGGCCTCATTTTATGACCGCTTGGGATGACCGTGGTAACATCGGCAAGCGCTATCTTTCCCAGGATGAAGCAGGAACGCCGTGGTGTGTAACAGTTGATTTTCAAACTATTGAAGATGACACTGTCACTATCCGCGACCGCGATACAACAAAACAGGAAAGAGTAAAAATCTCAGATCTTGAATCTTACTTTAAAACTAAGTTGGAGTAATACTTCAATGATTTAAATCATTGAAGTAACCATAACGGTTATTATTTTAAATCGGAATCTTGACAATTGGTAATTTTTTAATCTATTCTAATTTAAGTGGAACAGCAAACAAATACAAACAAGCTTGAAAAACTAAAAGACAAAAAAATTTTAGCGGCAATTGCTGTTTTTTTAATTTTGACGGTACTTGGGGGCATATTTGTGTTTGCCAGAAATCAAAAAAATGATCAGTTCTCAAATAGTCCTTTGATTGGGGACACTTCAAATCTTCCCGAGCTTTCACCTTCGGACATAGGCATGGTTGTAACGGTTAGGAAAGATAAAAAAGCGCTGATGTTTGAGCTTACAAAAACAGACGATATAAAAACTGTTGAGTATACAATAGAATACGAAAAAGAAATTGACGGAGAAAGAGTGCCTGAGGGAATTTTTGGACTTATGAATATATCAGAAGACGGGATTACAAAGACAGATTTCAGGGAATTCGGCACTTGTTCGGCTGGTAGATGCCGCTATGATGAAGTAGTATCTGATATAACTATTATTCTTAAGGTAACAAAGAACGACGGCAAAGAATATCAGGTTAAAGAAATTGTTAAGCTTTAAAAACTCCACTGGACAATTAGCCTCCAGTTAGATCGGAAGAAAACTTCTTATTTAGTGTTTCTTCGGCGTTTAAGACACTATTTTATCCATATTGGCACTTGACAGATTTTTCACAGGGATTCAAAATGATAATAAGTGGTACAAAGTAGGAAAAGGTAGGAAATTTAAACTTTGTACAGACATAAGGCAGGCCGCGCCATAGGCGGGTAAATATGTTAATAGGCAGGCACGATAGTAAACTTGATGAAAAAAATAGGATTTCATTTCCCTTTAAGTTTAAAAAAGAACTTGGAGTAAATCTAATCATCACGCAAGGATTTGAAGGCTCTTTGATAGTAATTTCCAGGAAGCAGATGGGGTTTTTGACCAAGGGGTTAGAGGGTAAGCCTATAACCAACAAAGAAGCTCGTGATGTCGAAGCATTCCTGCTTGGTTCAGCCGAAGAAGTAACCCTTGATAATAAGGGAAGATTTATTTTGCCTGACCATTTAAAAAGATATGCCGGTATAACGACAGAAGTTGCGTGTCTTGGAATTATGAATTACGTTCGGATTTGGGACAAAAAACGCTGGGAGGAGTACAACAGGGAGCACTTGATAAAAAACATTTCAGAAATTACCCAAAAACTGTCCGATGAAAAATGACAAATTATCACAAGTCAGTACTTTTACAGGAAGCAATTGAAGGCCTGCGGATTCGGCCGGGAAGAAGATACATTGACGCAACGCTTGGTGGTGGAGGACACAGCCTGGCGATAATTAAGCGCGGAGGAATCGTTTTAGGTTTGGATGCAGATCAAGACGCCATAGATTTTGTTTCACAAAATCTAGAATCAAGAATTAAGAATCACGAATTAATAATTGTAAGGGGAAATTTTGCGGACATTGACAAAATTGCAAAAGATGAGGGATTTGAAAAAGTTTGGGGAATTTTGTTTGATCTGGGTGTTTCTTCCCACCAGCTCGAAACTCCGCAAAGAGGATTTTCATACCTTAAGTCAGGGCCTTTGGACATGAGAATGGACCAAGGACTTGGAGTTAAGGCAGCCGATTTACTAAATGCGCTTGGAAAAGATGAACTTTATGAAATATTTAAAAAATTTGGTGAGGAGGGGCGTTCTCGCGCCATATCTTCGGCTATTGTGCTCGCCCGTAGAGTGAAGCCGTTTGATAAAACAGATGAATTAGTGGGTCTTTTGACAAAAGTATACGGATTTTTAGATAAAAGAGATTTTGCAAAAGCCAAAAGCAGCAGTAAAGTTTTTCAGGCGCTACGTATTGCTGTTAATGATGAATTAGGGAACTTGGAGACTGCTCTTCCTAAAGCGCTAAACCTTTTGGAAGAGGGGGGTAGAATCGCAGTGATTTCTTTTCATTCTTTGGAGGACAGAATTGTTAAAAACTTTTTTACAAAGTTTGAAAAAGAAAATAAGGGAGTTGCTGTTACAAGAAAACCTATTATTCCAAGCGAAGCTGAAATTGAGGCAAATAATAAGAGCAGGGGGTCAAAGCTCAGAATATTTGAAGCCCGTTTTCAGAGTTAGGATTAGAATATGAAGAAACCAATTCTTATCGTATCAATGCTGATTATCACAATAGTAGCGTTATTCATAGTAAGATCTGTAGTTGCTAACGAAATTTCAACATCAGGAGTTGCTTTAGGGGTTATTGAGGATGAGACAAAAAGATATAAAACCGAAAACACACTTCTTAAAGAGCAAATAAATGATCTATCATCTCTTGCTCATATAGCTTCATCTGCAGGAAAGCTCGGATTCTCACAAAGCAAATCAAATATTGCTCTAAAGAGAGCACTTCCTATAGCTCTTGGACAATGATTACAAGGCTTCGAATAGTAATAGTTATATTTACAATAACATTTATCGTAATAATCTTAAGACTTTTTTATTGGCAGGTAATAAGAGCTGAGGAACTGTCAGCTCTTGGAAATGCCCAATATGGTAAATCGGTAAAAATAGAACCGGTAAGAGGAGAAATTAGAACGTCTGACGATTTTCCTATTGCTTCAAATAAAATTTCATACCTTCTTTATGCAAATCCTAAGCAAATTAGAGATAAAAACAGCGTATCAGCGTTTCTTTCAAATACGCTTTTCATTGATCAGGCATCGGTAAGCGCACAGCTTGATCAGGATTTATTTTGGGTTCCTATTCAGCGAGGGATAAATGAGAAAATAAAAAAAGAAATTGAGGAAAGAAAAATTACAGGCCTTGGATTTGAACAGGAATTTCAGCGCCATTATCCCGAAGCATCTATGGCTGCACATCTTTTGGGCTTTGTGGGGAGGGATGAGCAGGGAAGCTCCAAGGGTTATTTTGGAATTGAGGGATTTTACGACAGAATTCTCAGGGGAAGAGAAGGCAAAGCGATTCAAATAAGAGATGCACTGGGTCGGCCGATTTTAGCACGTGTCAATAGCGAGAAGTCATTTGGTACAGACGGAGGCAGTCTTGTCCTAAACATAGACAGGTCAATTCAATATTTAGCGGAGAAAAAGCTGAAAGATGGTATAGAAAGGTACGGTGCATCAGGCGGAATGGTAGGAATTATTAACCCCAAAACCGGAGCTGTTATTGTAATGGCGGCTTTTCCCAGCTTTGAGCCCAAGAATTATGAGGTTTTTTCGGATGAAGAGTATAAGAATCCGTTTGTATCAAACCTATATGAGCCTGGATCTACATTTAAGCCGCTTGTGATGTCCGGTGCTTTTAATGAAAAACTTTTAAAACCTGCAAGCAAATGTCCAATTTGCTCGGGCCCAGTTAGTATTGGAGGGTATGAGATAAAAACATGGAATGATAAATATTTTCCTAGCTCATCCATGCTTGAGGTTATACAGCATTCAGATAACATAGGAATGGTGTATACTGCAAAGACTTTAGGGCTTGATAAAATGATTTCTTATCTTGATAAATTCGGCATTGGCAAGCTTACGGGAATTGACCTTGAAGGGGAAACTGCATCTTCGCTTAAGCCGAAGGATCAGTGGTACGAAGTGGATTTGGCGACAACAGGTTTTGGTCAGGGAATCTCCATAACTCCAATTCAGCTTTTAGTCGCATTCTCAGCTATTGCAAATGACGGAGTTATAATGGAGCCCCAAGTAGTTTCATCAATAATTGATAACAGCGGAAAAACTACAAAGATCAATCCAAAGAAAGTAGCCAGCCCTGTTTCTTCCTCAACCGCAAAAGTTATGAAGGAAGTGCTCGTAAATGCGGTAGAAAATGGAGAAGCAAAGTGGACAAAACTTGAAGGATATAGAATTGCCGGAAAAACCGGAACGGCGTCAATTCCTATTGAAGGAAAATATGACCCTGAGAAAACAATAGCCTCATTTATTGGTTTTGCGCCGGCCAACGATCCTAAATTTGTGATGATTGTTATTCTGGACAAACCAACCTCGGCAATATTTGGTTCAGAAACAGCAGCTCCAATTTTTTTCAGCATTGCCAAAGACCTGCTTTCTTATTTTGGTGTTGCACCAGATAATTTATGAAGATACTAATAAATTTATACCTTTCCTATATTAGATTTTTCGCAAAACTTAAAATTAAGAAAACAAAACCTACAGTTGTGGGAATTGGCGGATCAAACGGAAAAAGTTCTCTGGCATCATTTGTATATTTAGTTCTGAAAAACAAGTATAAAGTAAAGACAAGCAAGGGTAAGAACAGTGAAACGGGAATCCCTTTTAATATTTTGGATATTGATATAAAAGAATACACGCTTTTAAATTGGATCAAAGCCGCTTTTATAATACCTTTTAAGCTATTGACTGATTCACAAAAAATAGATGTTTATGTCGCAGAGATGGGAATAGACAGTCCTGATCCCCCAAAAAATATGGAGTATCTTCTTAGAATTTTAAGGCCCAGTATTGCAGTTCTTACCAACATTTCTATTGAGCACAGTCTTTATTTTGACTACCTTGTGAAAGAAGATGAGGATTCTCAAAGGAAAAAAAACATCTTAAAATTAATATCAAGAGAAGAAGGACTTCTTCTCAAATCTCTTGGGGGCAGCGACAGAGCTGTGGTAAATTTAGATGATGAAAATATAAAAAATCTTCTTCCCCTTAAATCAAAAATAGTAACCGTATCAAAGACGGATAAATCATCAGATTTTTATATAAAAAACGTAAAGAGCAGCTTAGAAAATTTTAATATTGAATTTATATTCCTTAATGAAATATATGAGATAAAAACTGCCCAACCCCTCCCGAATTACTATGCAACAACTCTTGTTCTTTGTATTGCGGTGTGTTTTTCCCTTGGGATAAGTATTAAAGAATCAATAATTCAACTTGAAAAAAATTTCATCCTTCCGCCCGGAAGGTTTTCAATTTTTTCCGGCGTTAAGGGAAGCATTGTAATTGATTCTTCTTATAATTCATCCCTGGATTCGGCATCAGGAGCAATTGAAGGATTAAAGGGAATTAGTGGAAACAGAAGAAGAGTAGGGATACTGGGCGATATGAGGGAGCTAGGATCACTAAGCCGAATTCAGCACGAACTTTTAGCGCAGATAATTTTGAAAAATTTAGATTTTGCAAGTATAATTGGACCTTTGATGGTGAAATATGTTGAACCAATTCTTAAAAAACACAATTTTAATTACACCGCATTCGGTAGCTATAAATCGGCAAAGGAAGAAATTTTAAAAAGCATAAAAGAGGATGACATAATTCTTGTTAAAGGATCACAAAATACATTGTTTTTGGAGCGGGCAGTAGAGCTTTTGTTAAAAGATAAATCGGATATTAAGAAGCTTTGCAGAAGAGGCAGGTATTGGGATAAAGAAAGAAACAAAAGCGTAAACAAATTGTATAATTAAATTTATGATTCAGAAAATTAAGAATATTTACCATTTAATTGTAGTAATACTGGCAAATGTGCTGTTCCTTTTCCCGGGAAGACGACTTACTGTAATAGGAATTACAGGAACTGACGGTAAGACTACGGCAGCCAATATTATTTATCATATACTGACAAGCTCGGGGGAGAAGGCCGCAATTATCTCAAGCCTGGGGGCAGTAATTGACAAAAAAAAATACGATATAGGATTTCACGTCACAACCCCGTCACCCTTTAGTCTTCAAAAATATTTATGGCGTGCAAAAAGAAAAGGAGCAAGGTATTTTATAATTGAGGTTACTTCTCATGCGATTGATCAGAAAAGAATATTTGGAATACCGTTTAAAATAGGCGTTTTGACAAATGTAACATATGAACACCTGGATTATCATAGGACTTTTGATGCGTACTTTAAAACCAAAACAAAATTATTAAGAGATGCCCAAGTTGCAGTAGTAAATAGAGATGACGGAACTTATACCTTTCTTGTTGATGCCCAAAGGTTAAAAGATCCAAAGAATTGGATTACATACGGGCTATCTGATAATTCTGACATAAATCCTAATACTTTCAGTTTTAAAACAAAATTATTGGGAGATTTTAATAAGTACAATGTGCTGGCTGCAGTTTCCGTATGTAAATATCTTGGAGTTCAGGATGAAAAGATAAGACATGCGGTTTCGGAATATATCAATCCCATTGGACGTGCAGACATAGTTTATAACAAGGAATTTAGCGTAATAATTGATTTTGCTCATACTCCTAATGCTTTTGATCAAATATTAAAAGCAGTAAGACCGCTTTTTAAGGGACGGCTAATTCATGTTTTTGGATCAGCGGGAAAAAGAGATACTCATAAAAGGCCAATGATGGGAGAAATTTCATCACAATATGCGGATATTATGATATTAACTGCGGAGGATCCAAGAGGAGAAGACGTAGGAAAAATCAACGATGAGATTGCCTCGGGAGTAAAAGAGAGAAAAAGCCAGATAATAAAAATTCCTGATAGGGAAGAAGCAATTATAGCAGCAATAAAGATGTCGAAAAAAGGTGACGTAGTTCTAATTACCGGAAAAGCTCATGAAAAATCGATTAATTATTTCGGAAAGGAAGAACCGTGGGATGAATACCAAACCGTTGAAAAAGCACTGTCTACCAGGCCTAAAAAATGAGCCGACAGGGTAAAAAAATCAAAAATATTCATTTTGTTGGAATAAAAGGAGTCGGCATGACCCCGCTTGCAATTATTGCAAAAGAGGCGGGAATAAATGTGTCGGGCTCAGATGTTTCAGAAACCTTTATAACAGATAGTCAGCTTGAAATTGCCGGGATTAAAGCAGATATAGGTTTTTCAAAAGAGAATGTTTGGCACTCAGATCTGGTTGTAGTTACGGCTGCTCATAACGGACTCGAAAATGAAGAAGCAAAGGAAGCAATCGAAAAAAATATTCCTGTTTTGACCCAAGCGGAGGCTTTAGGAGAATTTCAAAAAGGAAAAATTCTTGGGAAAGAATACTTTGGAATATCTGTTGCCGGTTCTCATGGAAAAACTACAACAACAGCAATTCTTGCAACTATCCTACTTGAAAACGGGATGGATCCTTCCTACGCAGTTGGGACGGGAAATATTCCGTCTCTTGGTCTTCCGGGACATTTTGGCAAAGGCAAATATTTCATAGCAGAGGCTGATGAATACTTTACGGACGTAGTGCACAAGAAATTCCCTAAGTTTGTCTACCAGAATCCAAATCTTATTATTGTGACAAATATTGACTATGATCATCCCGACGTTTATCTATCAGTAGACGAAATAAGAGAAGAATTCATAAAGTTTGCCAACAAACTTCCAGAGGATGGAATTTTAATAGCCAACGGAGATGGTGAAGAAAACAGAAAGTTTATTAGCGAGGTTTCGGATAAAAGAATAATAAAATACGGATTCTCTCCGGATAATGATTTTATAATCGAGAGAGTCAGTTTTTCAAAAGATTTGATGGTTTTTTGGATAAAAACTAAAGATACGGATCTGGGACAGTTCTTTGTAAAAATCTTCGGAGAGCACAATAGCCTTAACTGCCTTTCAGCTATTATAGCATCGCTTGAAATTGGTTTATCCCCAGATCAGATTAAGAGAGGACTTTTGGCCTTTTCGGGAACAAAAAGACGCCAGGAATATATAGGGAGAGTAGGAGAAAAAGTTATAATGTATGATGATTATGCACACCATCCTGAAGAAATTATAAATACCTTATCTGCATTTAGAGCAAATTTTCCAAAACACCGGATAATATCTGTTTTTCAGCCTCACATGTACTCAAGAACAATTAAACTTTTTGATAGATTTGCCAAATCATTTGGAGACGCTGACGAAGTACTAATATTGGAGATTTTTGCATCATTCAGGGAAAAAAAACATCCTAATTTTTCATCAAAGCTTTTATCGGATGAAATTATAAAGAATGGCATAAAGTCCAAGTATTTCCCAAATGCTGACGATGTGGTAAAATACCTTTCTTCTCAAAGCTTTACCCAAGACAGCCTAATAATTACCATGGGTGCTGGGGATATATATAAAGCTGGAGAAAAATTAATAAATAATGGATAAGTTAATTATAAACGGAGGAAAAAAACTAAGCGGCGAAACATATGTATCCGGTTCCAAAAATGTGGCGTTAAAAGCTTTGGTTGCAGCCTGTCTAACCCGGGAGGAAGTTATAATTGAAAATGTTCCCCTGATATCAGATGTGGTGGTTATGACAGATATAATTACCGAGCTTGGCGGGAAAATTAAAACTCAGGACCATACTATTAGTATAAAAGCGGAAAGTCTTCCCAAATCTAAAGTTGATCTTTCTAAAGCTGCTGAAATAAGAACTTCTGCAATGTTTATGGCACCGCTTCTTGCCAGAAATAAAGAGGCGATAATTCCAAATCCCGGCGGATGTAGAATAGGAGCGCGCCCAATTGACAGAACAATTGATGGATTTGAGAAAATGGGCGTTGAGGTTAAATATCAAAGCAGGGACGGATATTTTTATATGAAGGCCCCGGATGGGCTTTACGGCATTGATTATACATTTGCGAAAAGCACACATACGGGTACGGAAACACTAATTATCGCAGCCGTCCTCGCAAAAGGGAAGACGACTCTTAAGAATGCTGCGGAAGAGCCGGAAATTGATGAACTTATAGGACTCCTGAATAGAATGGGTGCAAAAATAAAAAGAACAAAAAAAAGAGAAATCGAGATTATTGGCGTTGGAAAGTTGAACGGTACCAGATTCAAAATTCATTCAGATAGAAATGAAGTAGTTACCCTTGCAATCGCAGCCGTCATTACAAAAGGAGACATTTTTATAAAAGGTCTAAAAGATCAGGATATTAAAGAATTTATAGAAAAAATGGTAGAGGTTGGGGCGGGAGTGGAAGTTGAGATCAGCGGAATTAGATTTTTTTACAAAGGGGAACTAAAGCCTTGCAGGATAGAAACCTCACCCTATCCGGGTTTTATGACAGACTGGCAAGGTCCTTGGGCTGTTCTTATGACGCAAGCGCAGGGAACATCTGAGCTTATAGAGCGTGTATATGAAGATAGATTCGGGTATGTAACTGAGCTTCAAAAAATGGGGGCAAAAATAAAATATTTTAATCCCGATGTTAAAAATCCCGAAGAATATTATAACTTTAATACGGATGATGACTCCCCCGATAATAAGCACGCAATACGGATTAAAGGTCCTACAAAATTGCACAACGGTGTAGTAACAATCTCAGACCTAAGAGCCGGTGCAACTCTCGCATTGGCATCACTGGCAGCTGATGGCGAAAGTGTTATTCTTGAGGCACACTATTTAGACAGAGGATATGAGAAATTCGAATATAGATTAAAAAGTCTGGGTGCTGATATAATTAGACAAAGCTATGAGTAAAACAGGAGCCGTGATTCTTGCGGCCGGAAAAGGAAAGCGGATTAATGCAAAGAAGTCAAATAAGGTGACTTTTCTTCTTGGGGATAAGCCCATGATTCTTCACTCCGCACAGCTCCTTAAAAAATTAAAAATCAATCCCATCATTATAGTTATAGGATTTGCTAAGAAATCTGTTAAAAATTTATTCAATGGGGATGTAATTTTTGCAGAACAGAAAAAAAGACTAGGAACAGCTCATGCTGCAAGTACTGCGATTAAAAAATTACCAAAGAACATAAAAGATGTGCTTATTATTAACGGTGATGATTCTGCATTTTATACAAAAGATATAATTAAAAAACTACTATCAAATCATAATAAAAACAGAAATTCAATAACCCTTTTAACGATTGAGGTTTCTAACCCAACAGGTCTTGGGCGAATAATAAGAGGTAAAAGGGGCGAGGTTTTATATATTGCAGAGGAAAAAGACGCATCCGAAAAACAAAAGCAAATTAAAGAAATTAATCCAGGATGTTATGTATTTAGTGTTTCTTTTTTAAAGGAATATCTGCCAAAAGTTAAAAAAAGCCACGTCACAGGAGAATATTACCTGGTAGGTCTTATTGATTTGGCGGTTCGAGGAGGAGAAAAAATTCAGGCAATTGCCGGAGGAAAACTTCCTTGGCGAGGTGTAAATACAGAAGATGAACTTAAAGAGGCTGAAAAGCTTTTTCAAAAAAGAAAACAAAATTTTTTATAAACTTTTCATAATTTCAATTACTTAAATGGATCAATTATTAGGACTTACGCTTCTTTCACTTTTTATAACAGGAATTCTTATTGTTCCTTTTATTGACTTTCTTTACAAGCTCAAATTCAGAAGACAAAAACAGCGCACAAAAGATATTTTTAATAAACCGACACCGGTTTTCGATAGATTCAGCCAAGGGAAAATAGGGACTCCTTTTGGAGGAGGAATATTGATAATTGGTGTTGTTACAATTCTTTCTTTGTGGAGTTACGGAGTATTTAGCATAACCGTGTCATTATGGGAAATATTTGTTCTTCTTTTTTCATTTCTAGGATTTGGACTTTTGGGGTTTTATGATGATTTTAAAAAGCTGGTTGATAAAAATCACCATAGCGAAATTTTTGGACTAAGATTTAGATATAAATTTTTACTACAGTGGATACTTGCTCTTATCATATCTCTGATTTTATATTTTAAACTGGGATACTCCTTTATTTTTATTACAGGACTTGGTCTTATAGATCTGGGATATTTATATATAATTATTTCAACAGTTGCAATTGTTTCGTTTGTTAATGCGTTTAATATTGCAGACGGTCTTGACGGACTTGCCCCGGGACTTCTTATAATTTGCCTGGGTGCATTTTTGGCAATTTCTTCAAGTCAGCTGGATGAAACACTTGCTATATTTATTTCAATCGTGATCGGTTCAGTCGCGGCATTTTTATATTTCAATATTTACAAAGCAAGGATTTGGCTTGGAGATACAGGGTCTATGTCTTTGGGCGCAATTCTTGCCGTAACAGGACTTCTCACAGGCAAAATACTTGCTTTAGCAGTAATCGGAGGAGTTTTTGTAATTGAAGTAGGGTCATCTCTTATTCAGCTTTTGGCAAAAAAATATTTGAAAAGAAAAATATTTCCCGTTGCTCCGTTTCACTTGCTTTTGCAAAGAAGGGGATGGGAAGAGCCCAAGATTGTAATGCGGGCATGGCTTTTCGGCTTTTTCTTTGCAGTTCTTGGTCTATATATAGCTCTTATTAATTGATAATAAAAACCCAAATTGCTTCCAATAATACAAGTTAATATCTATACTATAATTATATAGAGTGAAATTAATAAGTCTTAACAAATCTATAATTTTTATAAGAAAATCAGACATGGTTTTTCTCCTAAGCGTTTCAGCCCTAACGCTTTTTGGGCTTATTATGATCTATGATGCCTCAAGTTATATTGCATTTAGAGATTTTGGAGACAAATACAGCTATATAAAAGACCAGATTTTTTGGGTAATATTGGGCTTTGGCGTTCTTTTTCTAGCGTCGGTTTTTGATTATCATAAATTTTATAATCTTGCCCTCCCCATTCTTATTGTTTCAATTATTCTTCTTAGTGTTCTTTTTATCCCTGGGATTGGGATTACCGCTCTTGGGGCAACGCGCTGGATTGATTTTGGTTTTTTTGTTCTTCAGCCATCAGAATTTGCAAAAATTGCGCTTACCATATATTTATCTGCGTGGTTTTCTACCAAAGAAAAAGGAAGACTTTTGGCGTTCCTACTTTTAGTAGGGTTTGTTATCTTTTTAATTATGCTTCAGCCGGATATGGGTACTGCATCAATTGTTTTAGGCGTTGCAATGATGATTTATTTTTTGTCAGGTGCAAATTTATTTCATTTTTTGGCGCTTATTCCTGCTGTTGGAGTAGCCGGCGCAATTTTTATAATAATTGAGCCGTACAGACTGTCTCGCCTTATGACTTTTATAACCCCCCAGCAAGACCTTGGTGCATCTTCTTACCATATACGCCAGATTTTAATAGCGCTTGGATCGGGAGGAATTTTTGGCGTTGGTCTTGGTAATTCTTTGCAGAAATATGCTTATCTTCCTGAAGCAACCACGGATTCAATATTTGCAATTATGGCCGAAGAAATAGGGTTTGTAGGCATTTTTGTTGTTCTTACCATAATGCTTTTTATTATACTTAGGGGTTTTAAGATTTCAATGAACGCAAAAGATAATTTTGGAAAGCTTCTTGCCGGCGGTATAACATCTATGATTGCTATTCAGACAGTAGTTAATTTGGGAGCCCAAAGCGCACTCATCCCTTTGACCGGAGTTCCGCTGCCATTTCTGTCTTATGGAGGATCAGCTTTGATTGTTAGTCTTTTTTCAATAGGGATACTTCTTAACATTTCTAAGCAGAGCGTAAAAACTTAACAAAAAAATGAAAGCATTAATAATAGGGGGACATCCTTCCCCAGCCTTGGGCGTAATTGAGGAACTGTCAAAAAATATGGAAGTAATATACGTTGGCAGAAAATTTGCAATGGAAGGGGATAGCGCTGTATCCTTTGAATACCGGGAAGTATCAAAGCTTAAAATTCCGTTTGAAAACTTAAGCACCGGAAGACTTCAGCGGTCTTTTACACGGCATACGCTGCCGTCTCTTGCAAAAATTCCCGCAGGACTTTTTAAATCAATTATTATTCTTAAAAAATTCAAACCTGATGTTGTGGTGGGGTTTGGCGGCTACGTTAGTGTTCCCATAATTATTGCCTCGAATTTACTTAAAATACCAATAGTTATACATGAGCAAACTTTAGATGCAGGAGCCGCGAATAAATTTAGCGCCAGATTTGCCGAAAAAATATGCATTTCCACCTCCTCCTCGGAGAAATATTTTCCTAAAGAAAAAATAGTTTTAACGGGAAATCCTATAAGAAAATCAATTCTAAATCCCAAGAAAAAGACTATCTTTAATCTGGAAAAACCCACTCTTTATATTACCGGCGGAAGTCAGGGATCGCATTTTATTAATTCTCTTGTCATGGATTGTCTTCCAAAACTTTTAGAGAAATACAGCATAATTCATCAGACAGGAGACGCCAGAAAATTTTCAGATTTTCAGAAGCTATCAATTCTTAAAGAAGGGCTTAACAAAGACAAAAAAGGAAAGTATTTTATTTCAAAGTTTTTTTCAGATGATGAAGTGGCGGGAGTATATTCAATATCAAGCCTTGTAATTGGAAGGGCAGGAATAAACACTGTTACAGAACTGATTGCTTTAAACAAGCCGGGACTTCTCATCCCTTTTGCGTACACTCAGAAAAATGAGCAGGAAAAGAATGCGGCTTTTTTAGAAGAAGCGGGACTAGCGGAGGTTTTAAGTCAGAAAAATCTGGAAACCGAAGAATTTATTAAAAAGACGGATTTAATGATGAAAAATATTGATAAATACAAAGCCTCAGATATTAAAAATTTTTATTTTAAAAATGCAGCAAAAAAAGTTGCTCAGGTTGTCTATGAAACTGCTCAAAACCACGGTAACTAAAAAACAAAGAAAGAAATTAAAACAAAAAAATTTTTCGGTTTTTCTAATTCTACTGGGACTTTTACTGATTACCGCCTCGCTTTTTTATTTTGCTTTTCTTGAAGAAAAACAGCTTTATATTAATCCTCTGTCCTATGATCAAACGTCAAAAAACTCTGAAATTGAAAAAAATTTGAAAGAAAAAAATATTTCCTTCAAAACAATTGTAACAACAAAAGACCTTAATTATATTATAAGACTTGATGATCAAAGAGAGGTTATTTTAGATTCAAAAAAAGATATTGTAGGGCAACTGTCCTCTTTACAACTAATTATCTCTCAGCTTACAATAGAAGGAAAGATGTTTAAGAGTCTTGACTTTAGATATCAAAAACCTATTATTAAATTTTAGCCATGAGTGAAGGTAGAATAATTACAGGAGTAGACATTGGAACTTCAAAAATCGTTACAATAATTGCAAAGGTAGATGAGACGGTAAATGTTTTGGGCGTGTCAGAAGCCCCCTCAACGGGAATTAAAAAAGGACAGATTGTAAATATAGAAGAGGCAGTAGTTTCTGTTAACAATTCGATTGAAGCAGCAGAGAGAATGGCCGGGGTCTCGGTTTCCAGGATTGTCGCATCAATTGGAGGAGCAAGTATAGAATCACAAAATTCAAGAGGAGTTGTTGCGGTAGCTCAGCCGGAAGGGGACGTTAATACGTCGGACGTTAATAGGGTAATTGATGCTGCTAAAGCGGTTTCACTTCCCTCAACCAGGGAAATAATCCACGTACTGCCTCGAAGCTTCACAGTTGACGGACAGGAAGGAATCAAAGACCCGGTAGGAATGACCGGGACAAGACTTGAGGTAGAAACCCATATTGTAACAGCAGGAAGTCCTGCCGTCAGAAATCTTGAAAAAGCATTTTCTCAAGTGGGAGTTGATGTTGAGGCACTAGTTTTTTCGGGGTATGCAAGCTCACTTTCTGCATTATCAGACACTGAAAAAGAATTAGGAGTTGTTCTTGTAGACATTGGGGCTGGAACTACCGATATTTCAATCTATATTGACGGATCTGTAGCCTTCTCATCAGTACTTCCAATTGGAGCCCGCCATATTACAAATGATTTGGCAATTGGACTTCGAATTTCTCTTGAGTCATCTGAGAAAGTTAAGCTTTTTCTCTCCCGTCCAAAAAAGACGATCTTAAAACCCCAAGACAGGGAAGATGAGCCAAAAGAAAGAAGACTCTCAGATGAGCTGGATTTATCAAGTCTTGTACTTCCCGAGCAACTTTCTAAAGTTTCACAAAAAACATTAATTGACGGGATTATTAGACCCCGCTTAAACGAAATATTTACAATGGTAGGGCTTGAAATTAAAAAATCAGGATTCGGCGGACAAACTCCATCAGGCCTTGTAATAACAGGGGGAGGTGCCAAAACGGTTGGTGCTGTTGATTGCGCAAAAAGAATGCTTGCTATGCCCGTAAGAATTGGTGAGCCGCAAAATCTAAAAGGAATAATCGATGAAATTCAGGGAGCTTCATATTCAACTGTTGTAGGACTCGCAATTTACGGAGCGTTAACCGGGGTCCAGTCAAGCTCTACATTTAAGTTTAACGTGAACCTTGGCGGACTTTCCGGTATTAAAATTCCCTCAAAACTTCCTAAAAAAATCATCGAATTTATAAAATCATTTATCCCTTAGTTTTAGTAACTAGTAATTAGAAAATAGTTTTTAGTTTAAAATGTTATCGAAATGATCGGGGCTTGCAAAAACGTTTTTCATTTGCTACGATTTGTCAACTATGCTCATAAAACCTCAGACGACTAATTTTGCAAAAATAAGAGTAATGGGTATAGGGGGCGGAGGAACAAATGCCCTAAACTCTATGATTGCGCAGTCATCCATTCAGGGCGTGGATTTCATAGCAGTTAATACAGATGCACAATCTCTTCTTCTTAATCAGGCGGCAACAAAAGTTCAGATTGGAGAAGAACTGACAAAAGGACTGGGCTCTGGCGGAAATCCGGAAATTGGAGTACAAGCTGCTGAAGAGTCATATGAAAAATTAAAAGATATTTTAGGAGGTACAGACATGGTTTTTCTGGCAGCCGGAATGGGAGGAGGGACAGGATCGGGTTCAACCCCTGTTATAGCAAGGGCAGCAAAAGAAGTTGGAGCATTAACAGTTGCTGTTGCAACAAAACCATTTACATTTGAGGGAACAAGAAGAATGGTAGTTGCCGAGGAAGCAATTGAAAATTTAAAAGACAAAGTAGATACGCTGATTGTAATTCCAAATCAGAGAATTTTAGATGTAGTTGATAAAAAACTTTCACTTCTTGAAGCATTTAAAGTTGCGGATTCGGTGCTCACCCAGGGAGTTCAGGGAATCTCCGATCTTATAACAATGCCCGGACTTATCAATGTAGACTTTGCGGATGTCAGAACAATTATGCAAAACGCAGGCACCTCTCTTATGGGAATTGGAACAGGAGTGGGTGAGAATAGAGCCCAAGCAGCAGCGCGGGCTGCAATTGCCTCTCCTCTTCTTGAAATTACAATAGAAGGGGCAAGGGGAGTTCTATTTAATGTAATAGGAGGACCGGATCTTACAATGAGCGAGGTGGATGATGCGGCAAAAATTATTGCACAAGCCGCAGACTCTGATGCAAATATAATTTTTGGTGCAACGATTGATGAGAGTATGAAAGATCAAATGAAAATAACGGTTATTGCAACAGGATTTGACAGCACCCGCCAGACATTACGCGAGTTTGTTGCTCCTCAGAGGTTTGATTCATCGCAGGCTTTTGGTGCTCAGCAGGAACAAAATACGGATTCACAGCAGGGTCAGGAAGAACCTCCTCCGCCCTCATCTCCACCTAGTGCTGAAGATGAGGAAGACGTCTGGGACATCCCCGCATTCCTAAGACAGAAGAATTAACCCCAGGTTGACAATTCAGGACAAAGTGATATTATTTGAGATATGGCAATAAGAGTTGAGAACATTGTCGCAAGACCTCCGTATCCAGAAAAACATCCACTTGCCCCAGTTGAAATCAGCCCAGAATCAGCAAAGTTAGTTATGAGAGAAAGGGTTAAGAGGTATGCAGAGGGAATTCCTCAAGGATTTGTATCCAGAGCAAGAGGTCCAAGGAGATCATTGACCCTGATTAGTATAGATAGGGAGGGAGGATGGATGAATTCTACTGAAGCGGGTCATCCTGGATATGTTTTAGACGGAGTCCAGCTTCAAGATTTGACAATTGAAGCCATGCAAGAGTTCGGATTAAACACAAATATTACTTATGAATCAGAACACAGTCTCAATCCGCATCCCAACGGAACAATAAGGGAGCGTACGGTATATCCAAGTCAGACAGTAAAAGGACTATCTTTTGAAAGATGGTTTGATTCTGTAGAGGCTACCGGAGAACCAGTATCCGTGGACTGGAGATTGTTAGACACTCATGTAAATCCTGGTGAAGTGCTTATAGGAATGACACCTCCTAAGGAGGTTGTCGCAGTTCAACCTTCTAACTAAAATAATTCCCTCTTGATATCAATTCTCAAAAAGTTTATATTTTGCCTAGGTGTTTTTAGTCCTTCGGCCTTACTCCCTCCAGAGGCGGGCAAGCAGGATAAAACAGGCCGCATTTCTCAGGCAGAAGAATTAGATTGACAATTCAGGAACTACTTGTATAATTCTTACCATGACTTTGGAACATGAACTAAGAACTGATTTTGGTGATCCACTCTCGGAACAACTAAGTCCTTTAGCCGCAGCAGAAGAATTTACGAGAATTTGTGAGATGCTTGATGAAAGACATATCTCATCGTTTCAGGCAGAGGAGGATTATTGGGAATCCGGTAAAAGAATATTTGCAGGAGATCCTACAAAAAGACTTGGTGAATTATTATCTCAGTATTATGCCGGTACTCCAACCGCAAGAAAACGTTTATTGACGGAAGGATTCATAAAACACGGATATAATATGGGGGACGTGGTAAGTGATATTCCCTTTGGAAATTGGCCCGGAGACCTTGGAATGGATATTGAAAACGGAAGTGCGGGAGTATTTGAGAGGGAGGGAGCGCGGAAAATAGAAAGAACAGAGCTTCTGTTCTGGCTTCCTATTGAGATTGATTTTGATCTAGCAGGTATGATGGGAAGTTTGTCCGGTGATCCCAAAAAATCAATAGAGGCGTTTTTACAACAAATAGAAGAGTATGAAAAGGTATTCGGAGAGCCTTATGACAGCCCCAGAGAAGAAGATACCGAGCATGAAAGGGTAGAAGCTGAGAAAGCAAAAGCAACAATACAGAGGCTTAAAAAAATTTTAGAAAGATTGGGACCTTCGAGTAATACAAGACTTGATAATTAATTCCCCTGGCTCTATTCAAAGAGTGATCAATAGCCCGCATTCCTAAGGCAGAAGAATTAAATTGTACTATAACCCCTAACGTGGAGAATGTCGTTCTTGCTGACCCTGCGGACATCAGAAAATTTAAGAGTTATTAATGCAACAGTTTTACCTGTTGCTGTAACAAATTCTACCTCAATTGTCTTACCATCTTCATATGCATTTACAACTGCTCCCATATCTCCAGCTCTGAGGCCGTGTTCAGGAATGTCGCGCTTAAGTATGACTGTTTCTAATTCTTCAAACATACGCTTATTATAGAGGATAAGCCGTGATAAATCTAGGGCTACCCTCATCTTTCTTTACAAACCAAACAGTGTTTATTTTAACTTTCTTACCGCTTGGTGATTTTATTATTCCGTCTAACACGTAATTTGTACCATAAGGCAATTTTCTAGATTCTTTTATTTCATTTGATTGGGCGATTGTTATGAATGATTTAATCAAAATATCTATGTTGTTATTATTAAAACCAAGTTTTCGAAAAAACTTCGCTTTAGATCTACCGACTATGTGTGTTTCTGAAAGCAAATAATTAGTTTAGCCCGCCAAATCAATCTAAATTATCCTTTTATTTTAATCCTTTAAGGTTGACAATATTTAATCCTGTAGTATAATTCGTGCATGGCTGGCTGGCTTGAAAGAAATATTAATAGAATAAAAGATCGAGAGAGGGAACTCGAAGAAGAAAGAATCAGAAAACAAAAAGAAGAATTAAGACTACATCAGGAGCAAGAACAAATTAGGATCGATGAAACATCGAAGGGAAATAGAAGACTTTTAGAGACGTTAGAGAGACTAAATGCAAGGGGATGTTTGGAAGATATAAATACTTTAACATGGGATGGTGTTGGTACTATTACCATCGATGATCTATTGGCGAATAGAGGGCGAATGGGCATTGAACTTTCTTTTGAATATCCGAGGTATTCTACTTATTATTCTCCTGCCTCTGGAATCTTTGATAGCTATAGATCAGCGTCAACTTCTCATTCCGTTAAGTGGGTTTCAACCATGATTAGAGTAGGCCTTGTTTTAACATTATTAGAAGTACCAGCATTAGAATTGGAAGCCACTTACGGATTTGATACCGACTCTTATGGACAAGCAAAACCGCAATTTAGAGAGCATGTATCTGATGTTTTAGTTGATTCGCCAGAATCAGCAAAAGTTGTTATAGAAGATTTCTTAGGAAAAGATATATTAAGACGACAAAGATCCGAATCGTTTCCACTTCAACTTGCCAAAAAGGGTTTTGTAGGAATTAATAAAGGTTTACTAACTGGTAGTCCTGGGTGGGAGGAGCGCGTACAACGCGTACAAAGCTTTATAGATTCTTCCCCAATTGGGACTTACACTGCGCCTGAGCCAGAATGGATGAGAACACACACTGCAGCACCATATCGTGAGTCTCCTGACAATTGGTAATCCAGTATTTCTAGTCATAAATATGATATATTCTAATCAGATGTTTTTAGTATGAATTGAAGCTAGAAATAATCTCTGACTTAGTCCGTTCGGCAAGCTCTCTCCAGAGGCGGGCAGGATAAAACATTCCCCATATTGACAAATTGATATAGTTTGATATAATCCACGCTTAGGAATAAACATATGAATGAAATACCAGGTCAGCCACCAAAAGACGAACCAAAGGCAGTTCAAATGCCTACTGGAGACGAAATGCTACGAAGGCTTCAAGCTACTGGTCTTTATGGATTAACTCCACAGACAGATGCTTTTTATGATCAGTTTATGAAATATTCTGCAGGCCATCAACTTAATGGAATGGGTCTCACTAATACTTGGGAACTTGCAAGTTATGATACTTTAAGACAGTATCCCCCAGCTCTGAGAGCAGTAATCGGTGCTGGATTTGACAGAGTAATTGATGCAATAACTCCTGATGAAAAGGTGGCAGATGATGCAAAACAATTTAGAAAAAAAGTACTTGAGGAATTAGCAAGAAAAGCTAAAGAAAGTGAACCCACACCAGAGGAGCTTGGTCCAGCAGATTCGCTAACTGATTTAGCAAGATATTCACAAGCCCGTAGAATAGCAGATATCGTGTTTGAGTATGCCAGTGGCGACGTTGGTGTTTCATTTGATTATATATGGATGCAGGATAGAAGAGGAGAAAGTCCAAATCCATACTACAAACAAACCCATAGAGGTTTTTTCTTAGAAGGATATTATGGACAAATAAGTACACTATGGACTCCATGGGGAGAATATGGATTTGGAGGAAGCGGTAGTGGAAGCTGGGAAAAAGTAAAACCAGAAATATTAAAAAGACTGGGAGCAGTAGAGCATAAACCTTTGAGAATTACAGAAATGGGTGAAATTGGTCCAGTATGGGCTGTTAATAGTATAGATGGGGAAGAATTGCCTGACCCAATAGAGCGTCCTAGAAGTCAGTTTGCAACATCTAGAGAAGTAGATAAAGCTTGGAAAGAATTAACTACACAATTTGTAGAGCAGCAATAATAAAAAATCTCACATTATGGATATAGAAAGGAAAGGATCAGATTATCAAATAACTCTAGGAGAAGGTGAAACTGCCGATAACGCTCTACGTTCCATTGCTGTAGCCAGCTTTGAGCTAGCAAGGCCAGTGGGGATGGGTAGATTACACTTTGATGGAGGTTCCACTTTGAGACCAGAAGATACTGACCAGTTTATATCTGAGTATGAGGGTAGGAAGTTTCTAGATATGGATTACGTACAAGGTAGACAAGTAAAAACTGGAGTAAGTATTCAACCAGATGGGACTCTACTATTTGATGGATACGGATTTGAAAGAGACAGAGGTAATCCCACTCCAGTATTTGAAAGAGCACAAGAAATTTTAGACAATGTAGAGACAGCTGCTGCTTTGCCTACAGACTTAACTAGCACAGAAGGCCAGTTTGTATCAGAATCGCTGGATTTAAGATTACAAGGAATAGGGTACGAAAGAAGACCAGGAGAGAGCGATGAGCAACTTAGAAGAAGACTTTTTCTCGATTTATTTAATGAAGATGCAATTATGGCTGGAGAATTTCTTTATGGCAGATATGAACCAGAATGGCATCCACTCGAAAGATTGGCCTATATTGCATTACTATCCAAAGAGCCAGAAGTCGATGATCTAACTGAATTTGCATCAATTGTTATATCAGAAGATACCCATCAAGAAAGCTTTAATTCACAATATTAATAAATTGATCTCTTGACGCCACTTCTTAAAAAGTCTATATTCTCTTTAGGTGTTTTAGTCCTTCGACTTCACTCAGCCCCATTGCTCGCATTTCTCAGGCAGAAGAATTAATCCTCTTGACAAAACCTACTAATTATTATAACATGGTTATAACATGATGCAAA
>CAZFNO010000002.1:0-8686 GCA_964520695.1 uncultured Gammaproteobacteria bacterium
TGTGCATAAAACTTTTGTCTTTTGGTTGTTTCATTAGTCAATTTGATATAAGTTTGAAACGCCTTATCACTATTATCAATTTCAACCTTTACTCCTTTTTTTTCGGAAAGCCTGATATTGTACCTTGTTTTCTGGTGCATATTTTTTAAAAGTTCGTCCTCTGTTTTTGTTAGATCGAGCATAAATGTATATTTTGTAAAAATAGGATGGAAAGATCGGCGAAGCCGATCAATTTGACCTGCCTGCCGGCTAGGCAGGAATTTGAAATTTGAAATTTGAAATTTAGGGACGTTAGGCTCTAATTGAATGAAACTTAATTTGTTTGATCTTCCCATACTCTTTAGTTCGTTCAAAAGTTCGTCAGATAGTAGTTCGCCTTTTGGGAAATATCCAATAAGATATGGGAAGTTTGGAGTTTTATGGACGGTGATTTGATACGGACTGTTTATTTTATTCTCTTCAATAATTCCTCTTCTAATTACTTCAACCCCCGTTTTTTTGCGAAACTCCCCCCATTCAAAAGTCTGAAGGGGATGATTTATATTATTGTTGTATTTTTGCTGATTATTGTCAGCTATATCTTCAAAAGTCATAAAAACTCAGGAACCTCATCATTTTCATATAGACTGCTTGATGAAAGGCTGTCTTTTGGTATATCAAAAATAAATCGTGAAACAACATTTTGTGATCTTTGTCCATATATTAGTCTTTTTTTGGCATAAGTTAAGAAAAGTCTTTCTTTTGCTCTTGTTATTCCCACATAACAAAGTCTTCTTTCTTCTTCAAGCTCTTGCTTTTCCATTAAAGATCTCGAATGGGGAAAAAGCCCTTCCTCCATACCTATTATAAAAACATATGGAAACTCAAGCCCTTTAGCCGCGTGCAAGGTCATAAGGGTTACTGCATTTATCTTTTCATCTTTCCTGGGATGATCCGGCATATGTTCTTGCTCAACAAGTGCAACATTTTCCAAAAATGAAGAAAGAGAAGGAAACTCTATTGCAACTGAGCGAAGTTCTTTGATGTTTTCAAGACGGGTAATATCTTCCTCGTCTTTGGGATCATAAAGAGAAAGATAGTCCACCGCTTTTATAACACTATCCATAAGCTGGATTGTTGATATATTGTTTTTATTCAAAGAATCTGAAAAATCCAAAAAATTCTTAAGCCGTGTTTTCCCAAGTTTCTCTATTCTTTTTAAAGAAACATTATCCTTTGGATTTTCCAGATATCTTAAAAAAGCCAGAATATCTTTGATCTCCCGTCTTTCATAAAATCGCACACCCCCAACTAAAACATAAGGCACGCCGTGATGGAGAAAAACTTCTTCAACAACGCGGGATTGAGCATTAGTTCTATAAAGAACAGCAACTTCTTTTGGATCAAGAGAAAGACCAACAATCCGGGAAATTACAAATTCTGCCTCATTATGTTCATTGCTTGCCTCATATAGAATTATTTTCTCCCCGGCTTCATTATTAGTCCAAAGCTTTAGAACCGGATGTGAGGTATTTTTAGAAATTACCCCATAAGCGCTTTCTAAAATCATCTTTGTAGATCTATAATTTTGGGAAAGGTTAAAGGTTTTTGCATTCCTGAAATCGCTTTTAAAAGTAATCAGATTTTGAAAATTTGCACCCCTGAATGAATAAATGCTTTGAGAAAAATCCCCCACGACACAAATATTTTTCCATCTGGCAGCTAAGAGTTTTGTAAGAATATATTGTGCTTGATTTGTATCCTGGTATTCATCGACCAAAATATATTCAAATTTTTCCTGGTATTTATTTAATATTTGCGGATTTTTATTGAATAGCTCAATTGTTTTTAATATTAAATCATCAAAATCAAGTGCATTATTCTCTTTAAGAATTCTTTGATAAAAGGGATAAATTTTGGCAACTGTTTCCTGAAAATATCCCCGGGCAAGATTTAAATATTCAAGATCGGTAATAAGCTGGTTCTTAGCCTGAGAGATGGTTGAGTGAACTGAGTAGGGTTTAAAATCTTTAATTGAAATATTTAACGCTTTCATTGCCTCTTTAATCGCATCAATCGAATCTGAAGTGTCATAAATTGTAAACTTATTTGAATAACCTATATTTTCTCCGTCAATACGCAAGATTCTTGAGCAAATAGAATGGAAAGTCCCAATTGTTGGTTTATCCTGTTCAGGGATTAGTTTTTGAATTCTTTCTTTCATCTCGTTTGCAGCCTTATTTGTAAATGTGACCATTAAAATATTTAGAGGATCAATCCCCAGCTCGTTTATTAAATAAACAACTTTATAGGTAAGGACCCTTGTTTTTCCTGATCCGGCGCCTGCCAAAATTATCATTGGGCCGTCACTATTAACAACAGCTTTTTTTTGTTCTTCATTTAGATCCTTGAGAATATCTTCTGTCATAATTTATAATGAAAACAAACTCATTGTACCATGAAAAATATAATAGTTGCTGCCAACTGGAAATCAAATAAAACAAAAAGAGAAGCAAGGCAGTGGTTTGATGAAATTTCCAATATCAAAACCCCGGATAACTTAGAAATTATAGTATTTCCACCCTTGACTCTTTTGGATTTTGCATCAAATCTTATAAGAGAAAAGAATTTACAAATTAAGCTTGGAGCACAAAATGTTTCACCTTTTGGCCCGGGAGCATATACAGGGGAGATAAACGGCCAGCAGATTAAAGAATTCGCAGACTATGTTCTGATAGGTCATTCCGAGAGAAGAATAAACTTTCATGAATCAGATGAGATGATTAACAGAAAAATTGACCAGGCCTTATCTTTAGGAATCATCCCTATTGTATGCGTTTCAAACATAAATCAGGTTAAAGTATTAAATCGGAAAATTCAACTAATTGCTTATGAGCCGATTGAAGCAATCGGAACAGGAAATTCGGAGGATCCAAAAACAGTTGAAGAGTTTGTAGAAATAATAAAAGAAGAGAAAGAAAACGCACAAGTCTTATACGGAGGAAGCGTAAACGCCGGAAATATAAAAACATACATTAATATTGAGCAAATTAGCGGAGTGCTTGTGGGAGGAGAAAGCCTAGATCCGCTATCATTCCTGGGAATACTTAAAAATGCAGTTTAAAAAAGTATTTATCACTCTTTTTATAGTTTTAATTCTAAGCCTTCAGGTGATTATAAGAGCAGGAAGTCTATCTCCTATCCTTTTTCAGCTGATTTTCAATAAAAATATTGATTTAAGAACAACAAAAGATGAGAGGATAAATTTTGCACTTCTTGGAATAGCCGGAGGTAAACATGAGGGGCCTAATCTTTCAGATACAATTATTTTCGCAAGTATTGATTTAAAAGAATCAAAGATTACATTAGTATCAATACCCAGAGATCTTTGGATAACAGAGCTTGATGCAAAAATAAATAGTGCTTATGCTTTTGGTGAGTCAAAAAGAGACGGCGGGGGACTTATTCTTGCAAAATCTATTGTTTCAAAAGTAACGGGCCAGCCTGTTGATTATGCGGTTGTAATCGATTTCTCGGGATTTATAAAAGCAGTTGATTTAATGGGCGGACTCTCTATTGAGATAGAGAGGACATTTGATGACTATGAATATCCAATCGCAGGACGGGGGGATGATCCTTGCGGACATCTTCCCGAAGAACTTGAGTCTCTTGCAACTGCATCTTCCCAGCTCGAAGTATTTCCATGCCGATATGAACACCTGCACTTTGATAAAGGAGTTATTCATATGGACGGAGATACAGCCCTTAAGTATGTCAGGTCCCGTCACGGAGAGGGCGAGGAAGGAACGGATTTTGCAAGGTCTCAAAGACAGGAAAAAGTAATACGCGCATTTATGGAAAAAGCCTTCTCTTTGCAGATTCTGGTAAATCCAACTAAATTAATAGGATTCAGGGATATTTTGAGCGAAAGCATCAATACGGATATTGCTCAAAATGAACTTGATGATTTTATAAAGCTGGCAGGAAGATTTCAGAATGCCAATGTTGAGAGTGTTATTATTGATGTAGGAGATTCTGATGAGGAAAGAGGAGGATTTTTAACACATCCTCCTATAACATCAGAATATAACTTTGAATGGGTTTTAATTCCCCGAACCGGAAAAAATAATTTTTCAGAAATCCGGGAGTTTATTAGATGCAAATTTGTGCAAGTTGATTGTATTGTTTCCGAGATCCTCTAGTTAATTATATATATTTTAGTGTTGTTTTTTTCATAAACTAGCTTCCCAAGTTCTATAAATTTTTCTTCATATACCCTGTATTTCTCATATTCCAAATCCCCTAAATAAACATAGGAAATATTATATTTTTCAATTATTCTTTTTGCCTGAGCAATATTTTGTGTTTCAAATAATGTTGTTATATCATCAAATCTGGCTGCCGGAACATCATAACTTCCCCGCCAAAGCCACTCATGAACAGTCCAGCCAAGAACTGTCGGAAGCCCGGTATTTGAGGAAATCCGAGCGTAATCGGTATAAGAATCGCCCTGCGCCTCCAAAATTACCGGCTGTCCCTCAATATTTTTATTGATCCATTCTATGGCTTTATAATCACCAGGCCTTATTGTTTGTATATACTCTATTCCGTTGAGCCCATGGTATGTTTCCAAGTCCCTATACCCTGATTTAATTGCAAAATAAGGATAAATTGATACTAAAGACAAAAATATAAAAGCCATAAAAAGAAATAAAAGATACCCAAGTTTTTTATTTATGTTTGAAATTTTAATATTTGAATTTGAAATTATCCTAAGCAGTATATAAATACTGGCAATTGAAAGCAGAATAAATGATTGGTATGAAAGCTTAAACATAGTGTTGGCCCTGAAATGGCCTGTGTAAATGTCTTTTAAATATAAAAATTCAGGAACAATTAGGAGAAAAAGAGAAAACAAAGATATTAATATTACAAAATAGTCAGTATTTAAGATTTTTTGTTTTTTTAAAAAAATAAGAAATGAGGAGACCATAAAAATAAAAAATCCGTGGAGGATTAAAAATTGCCAAACAGGAGTTGTTTGACACTGTCCTTCCTCAAATAGGAAAGGTCCCAGTTTGCCGGTTTGATTAAGAAATGTTGGTGAGCAATTAACTCCAATTCCTGCCGCAAAAGGAGAAAAATTTTGGTTAAAAACAAATGTAGATGCCAAAAACACGAAAGCTAATACCAAAGCGTGTTTAAAAATTTCGACAAGTGAGTAAGAAATACGATTTTTTAGATTAGTATTTTTATTTATAAAACTTACAAAAAAAATAATTACTCCGGAAAGTCCTAAATAAATCAGTCCGTCCCATGCATTGGTCATGTAGGAGACAGCGATTAAAAATGAAATTAAGACAGTTAATATGTAGCTATTAGTTTTGTTATTAAAGATTACAAACAGCAAGGCTATTATTGTGATAACAATTGGAATACTCAAAACGTGACCATGAAGGTCTGATACAACAAATGAATATGATGGAAATTCATGAATTGTGTTATAAATAAATCTTGTTGCGTTAGGGTACCAGTAAGAATTTGGGAAAGCCCCAGGAGAAAAAACAAGATCCCAAAACGGAACAGGCGAGGAAGTGTCATATGGTTTGAAAAAAGAATAGATAGTGTGAAGGTTTCCAGACAATGAAACAATGTATCCAAAGACTACTCCGCCCAAAACCAGTTTTTTAAGCGGAAAGTTTTTAATTTTTGCAGTAAGATTTAATCCTATAGAAAAAGCAAATGTGAATGTGGCGGCAAAGATTGTTGCAAGCATCAAATTAAATGTAATAAATGAGGGTATATTTGTAAGCTTTGTTGCAACAGCAGTATAAAGATGGCCAAAATAATAATAATTTATTGTTAGCGGGCTAAACCACATGTCGCGGGGAGGAAAATAATCAGACCTCAAGATTGAATTTATAAATCCAAAGTCCATAAACTTTTCAAGGGCGTGGATATCGGGATTAAAACCTCTTATGTAAGACCAGATGAAAAGACCCGCAAAAAAAATAAATTCTTCAAATAAAATAATTTTTAGATTTTTTTTAAGTTCAAGATCTTGTTTCTTTAAAACCAGAATGGAGAGACTGGATAATAAAATCCAGACAAAGAAAATGTTTAACGTGCTAAATTTTAAGATATGAAAACTCGAAAGTATAAAGACTGTATAAGAAATAAGAATAAGTCCTAAAAATTTAGAAAAAATATAACCCTTATCTCTAAATGATGAGAATATTTTAAAAGTTATTGGTAGAAATGTTACTCCAAGTAAGAAAAACAATCCCCACCATTTAAGAACCTCAAATAAATCTACAAGGATCATAAATTATTGCAAGAACCAGCTACATTATAAATAAAGTAATCTTCGGAATTATTATTGTATATCTTTTTAAATTCTTCTTCGAACAAAGTTGAAATTGGAGGAATATCAGGATCGGGAGGGTTTTGAATTTTTATCTCAATATAATCGATATTATTCTCTTTAAGAAGTTCACAGGCTTCATATTTGTTTTCATTACCAAGAATTTTTCTCATTATGTTTCCTCTGGTATTGGTATCATAACCTTGACTCCAGGCAAAATATGGCCAGCCTAAAAATATTTTTCGCCCGGCCAAAGACGCCGGATTATAAAGAAATGTGGTATTCAAAAAAACCGAGTCAGGAGCAGTATTATTAATAATCCAGTTTATTCTATCGTCTGATCTGTAATCGCTAATTTCAAGCCTGCGATCGTTATAAATTGGAAAAAAGTCAATAATACCGCCAAAGATCATAAAGAAAAAGAGAATAAGAACTACTGGCTTAAAAAAATGTTTCTTATTCCAAAGTTTGACTAAGATAAAAGCAGAAAACATGTTTCCAACAAGTAGGAAATAATTAAAAAACTTATGATTTGCAGAAATTTCCGGAGAAAATTGGATAACATTTCCAATTATAAATAGGGAGAAAAATGCAACGAGAATTTTCTTTTGGTTTTTGTTTGATAGTACAAACCCAATTGGAATTAAAAGCAGCGAAAGTCCCAAATTAAATATCCAAAACTTGGAAAAATTAACTAAGGTGATAGGATCATCTAAAATAAATCCGAAATTAAGAATTGGATTATATCCTTGATTTGATGAAATATATAAATATTGCGGGAAAGAAACAACAGCCGCGGTAAAAAGAATTATAAATGCAGATTTTCTGATCTGTTTAAAAATAATTCCCAGTATCAAAATAACAACAGATGTCATAAATAAAACCGCAAGATGAAGAAAGAAGGATGCGCCAAGCAGTATTCCAAGAAGAAGCGTCATTTTTAAGTTCTCTTTTCTTCCCTTAAGCAAGGGTTTTATGAAAAAATAGATCACAAACATTGAGAGACCAAAAGAGAGAGCTAAATGTCTTTGGTTGGTGTAAATATTTAGATTCCAAAAAGCGGAAATTATTCCATCGCCATATGGCGCAAACGACTGAAAGTCAGTTATGTCTGGTATTTGCAAAATACTTTGAAGTGATAAAGATTTATCTTTGAAATAGTAAAAATATGACAGCGAAGAATTAAAAAGAAAAAAAATTACACTAAGTATTCCGACAGATTTTGATTTAAATATTAAATTTGAAATAAGATATATCATAAGAATAAGAAAGGAAAAACCTAAGATCGATGGAATATTCAGAGCAAGACCAATTGGAATTCCAACACTCTCAAAAAGACCAACAAAAAAATAAAAAAGAAAATGATAATTAATTGGAACTCCTGGAAAAAGAGGGTACTGCGGTGGAAAGTTTGATCCCAATGAAAAAGAACGAATTAAAGGGATATGGCTTGCAAAATCGCTCCAAGCTTTTGAAGAGATTTCAATGGTTTGAGATGTGGAGCCAAAAGTGGAAAACATCAGGTAAGATCCAATTAACAGCCCAATTAAAAAAACTAGAATTTCTGTTTGGTATTTTTGAACTTTCTCTTTAATTCTCATTAAGAATATAATCCGCTATTTTTTTGCCTAACTCAACTGCGTAATTAGTGCCTCTGTCCCATGGATACACTTGTTCTATGTTTGCAAGATAAACGTTTGGCAATGGCGTCTCCATAGGAGGAATCATCTTAGAATAATTAGTAGGAATTATTGGTTGTGCAAATGGCACTTTGAAAAATTCGGAATCAATTAGATTTTTCTTATAATCGGGGTTTATTTTTCTTAGAAACGGATCAAAAAGTTTTAGCGTTTTGTCTTTATCCATCCCAAATCTTTCGGAATCCGGAGGCAGATAATTTCCAAGATATACAAGATGTTCACTCCCATAATTTTTTTTATCCATAAAATTTGTATGCTCAACTATTGCCATTACAGGAGAGGCGGGATCACAAACATTAAGCCAATAAGTCCCGTTGGTAAGGAAAGGTTTTTTAAGTTTTAGCATTAAATTAGTCGCACCAAGACCTTTAAGTCTGGCAAATTTTCGTTTGTAATTTTCAGGAAGAGAAGGAGCAAGTTTAAAAAATAAAAATGAAGGAAGAGTGACTATGACTGCGTCGTAATTTTCTAATTCGCTCGGGGTCCTGTCGCTCGTTTCCCTCCCGCCAGTGCTCGGCAACGACTCACTTGACTGCGCGCTGTCGGGAACCCGGCCGCGCCTGTCAAGCAGGCGAGCTCCGTCACTTTGTTCGTCCGCTCCACTCGCACCACCCCTCGCGAATCTTATCTGAGGTTTGCCGTT
>CAZFNO010000002.1:8786-35012 GCA_964520695.1 uncultured Gammaproteobacteria bacterium
GTTCGTCCGCTCCACTCGCACCACCCCTCGCGAATCTTATCTGAGGTTTGCCGTTTGAGGAAATCTCAATCACATCGGTATTGAAAAGAATCTTTCCTCCCTGACTTTCAATTTCTCTCACCAAGTGATTTGCAAAATTTAGAAATCCTCCTTCAGGATATGCAAGTGATGGTGTTCGTTTGACTATCCTTGCCCAAAACCAAGCAAGAGACACATCCTGGGCAAAAGGCCCGAATTTACTTCTAAAAAGCGGTTCCCAAATCATTTTGTATCCATCCTGCCCCATCATAATAGGAAGAAACTTCGTTGCGTTAATTTTTTCAAGAGGGCGCCAGACAGGATTATAACGGAGAAGACCAATTGTAAAACCCATTCTTAGACGGTTAAGGACTGATAGCTTTGGGAAAAGCAAAACTTTTATGGGAGAATCAAACTGATAGATTTTCCCATCAACATAAACTGATGTTTTTGGTCGTTTAATCAAAACCTTGTGTTTTATTTCTTTTGCTAAATTAAGAATAAATTTATCATTTGTAAACCAGTGGTGGTAGTGCTTTTCGAGAGTCCAATTCCAGTTTTTGTCCTTGAACCCGATTGCAAGTCCTCCCGGATCTCTATCTTTTTCAAAAATAGTAATGTTATGACCTCTTTTTAATAAATAATATCCGGCAGAGAGACCACTAAACCCTGCTCCGATTATTGCAATTTTCATAAATATTTTTGCATCTGATTTATCAAACAATTATAGCAGAGGATTTTTTTCAATAAACAAGAAGCAAGGAAATTTTGAAATTGAAATATCAGTCTTTAAAAAACTGAAATAAATCTGATAATTGTGTAGTTGTATCACTAGTTTCCGGAGCGGACTGGGGCGGAGAAGAAAATTCATAAGTTCCTGACAGAGACATAGTCGGGACAGGATTTATTTGATCCGGAGTAACCTGAGCGTTTGCTGATTTATTTTCGGAAATAATTTCTATATTAATTTGAGTACTTTCCAAAAGATTAGCATAAGAATTAAAAGAAGAACTCCTTAAGTTATTGAGGGGAATCGTATACGTGCCATCGTTTTTAAGAAAACCCGAGAGATCTTGGGCTCCTTCTATCTTAACGTAGACTATACCATCAGACACAGCCAAACCCTCTGGCATCAGAACCTTTCCTGATATTGGAATTTGTCCGGTTGGATTGTCGTTTATCAAACCTCCCGTCTTAACAGAATAAGAAGAGCCATTATTTAAATAGTTTTTACTCCCCGAATTGATACTGAAAAAATATGTTGAATCCTCATCAAGATTCCTTACAGAAATAATATGAGTTTTTCTGCTGCTTATGGTTTGCGATAATTGATCTCGGTCATCTAGAACCAAAAGATTAAGCTGTGCCGGATTTGAACCGACATTTAGAGTTCCAGCAGAAGGACCGTCTGTTATATACGAAACCGTAAAAGAGCTGTCCGAAATATTTGTAATTCTTACATCAAGAGGTTCATCCGAGGGGCCGGCCAATAATTCAAACACTGTTCCGCCTTTAATTAAAAAGGTAGTTAGGGCTATTCCTATTGCAATTAAGAGCACCCCAATTAAACTTGGTATTTTTCTGTCTAAAATATCAAATCTCATGGCAGCAGTTCTGCGGATTCTGTCCCTTCATCAAAATCCTCTAAAATTATCTCAGATGACTCGGTTGCTGACTCTTCCTCAAGCACTTCCGGAAGTGAGCCGGAACTGGATAGTTCATATAATGGATCAACGCTTTTTCTTTTTAGAATATCACTTAAGGCTTCGGTGTCAAACTTTCCCTCGATTGCCGCAATTTGGTAGGAAAGAGGGTCTTCAATCGTTGAGGTTATGAAATTATGATATAGACCGGATAAAACCCACAGGATCGTTAAAATAAAAAATGAAAATAAAACTATTGTAAAATCTCTTTGTTTCATCAGTTTTTGTAATAAGCTGCCCCTTTTATAGTAATATTTAGTGATTCTCCTCCCTCAATGTCTTTTGTAATTGAAATTCCGTCAATAACAACAAACCTTTGCATATTTGCTAAATCCGATACAAAATTATAGAAGTTTTCATAACCGGCAGTTCCTCCCAATTCGAATGTGAAAGAAGAACTAGTTGTTGCAAGATTAGCATCAAAATTAATAGGCGAGATATTAACACTACTAAATGTTACAGAATGTTCTTGTGCAAGAGACTGAACTTGTCCTATAAAGTTTGGGGCTTCAGCACTCTTTGGAATGGCATCAAACAAGAACGGCAAATCATTTTCAATATCATTATAGGAAACAGAAAGCGCAGATAAATTATTTACTTTCTGAGTAAGTTTTTCATTAACAAAAATACCGTCATCAATTTCTCTTCCCAGTCTTATAATAGTCGAGAGCGTGGGGCTAATTGCAAAAAGTGTAAAAAAAATAGAAGCGCTTATAGTCAGGATGATATAAAAATATTTTTGGTTTTTTTCCTTTTTTAAATATGGAATCAGTTGCTTGTAATATTTTTCGTAGTCAAAATTTTTAAGAGAATTATTCACTTACTTTTCCTCCTCCCCAAGCCTGATTGTTATAAATACATTAATCGGGTTCCCCTGACCGGTATTTTCAATCCGTGCAATTGTGGCAGTACTTACTTGAGGATGATCTCTTAAGGTATTCATAAATAAGGACAGAGTAGAGGAGGACCCTGCAATCGCCTCAATCGAGACTATATTTCCTTCCAGCGAAAAAGTATTAAAGGTTATATCGGAAGGGGTTGATTGTACAACGTCATTTAATATGAGTATATTTTTGTCGGCTTTTAGATCAAGGTCTGAAGCGAGCGCAATTCTTCCTTGTATATTTCTGTATTCTTTTTCTCTGTCTGCAAGACTTGCGACAATAGCTTGTTTTCCTTTTATTTCTGTATTAAGGTCATTTATTTTTCTGTCTAAATAAAATCTGTACAAAAAAGAGGAAAAAGCAACAATTTCAACTATGATTACCAGAAGTCTCCCGATCGAAAGGGCCCACTTTATAAGATCATCCAGGGAAGTGGTTTGACGTTTAACAAGATTTATAGAGGATGATTGCATGGCAATTTTAGTCTATGGCAATTTTAATATTTTGTCAAAGAAATTTGCCAGCAAACAGCTATAAAATTTTAGACGAAGACCTTAAGACTTAGAAATTCTTGATAAAGAGGATTTTAACCTTGCAGCTTTATTTTTGTGGATAATATTCTTTTTTGCCGCTTTATCTATTAGTTTTACGCTAATTTTTATATTTTTTTCAGTCGGACTTTTCCTAGCTTTTTTTAAAGCCGATCTGAATGTCTTTTCGGATTTTGCATTATCTAACTCTCTTTTTTTATCTTTTCTAAGCTTCTTTTTTGCGCTTTTTGTTACTGGCATGCGGGCATTTTAGCATGCTATACTGATATTCGCAACCCGCCTACGCGTAAAGCTTCGGCGAGGCAAGCCCGCCAGTGCTAGTTTAAATTGCACGATGGTCGCTAACAATTCCTATGCCTTTAAGGTTTTTTCAAAAAAGTCTTACATTTTTACTTAAGAAACAGACAAATATCCTCTCAGCGGCCTTGATTTTAATGACAACTGCAGTCCTTTCTCAAGTATTTGGTTTGGTTAGGCAAAGACTTTTGGTTAGTACATTTGGAGCATCCGATACTTTAGGGGTGTATCTTACTTCTTCAAAGTTTCCCGACTTTTTATTCCAGCTAATAATCGCAGGAGCTCTAACTACGGCCTTTATTCCCGTATTTGCCGGACTTCTAAGTAAAGGCAGAGATGATGATGCTTTCAAAATGGCATCAACACTTCTGTCTATCGGACTTCTTGCATTTGGGATAATATCTGCCGTGCTTTTTATCTTTGCTCCCTTTTTCCTGCAATTTTTTAATCTAGGTTCGGGTTATTCCCCTCAGCAAATGGAACTTATGGCAAACCTCATGCGGATTATAATTTTTGGTGAATTTATTTTTTTGATTGCTTCATTTTTTTCAGCCCTTCTTCAGTCAAACAACCAGTTTTTTATACCCGGCATTGCTGCAGCTCTTTATAATTTAGGGATAATAATAGGAATACTCACATTATCCGGCAAAATTGGAATTTATGCACCGGCAGTCGGAGTAATAATTGGCGCATTTATTTTTGCTGCCGCACAAGTACCATATGTTATAAGAACCGGTTTTAAATTTAAACCCTCTTTGGAATTTAAATTACCCGGTGTTTTGGATGTGCTCCGTCTAATGGGACCGAGGACTTTAAACCTTCTTGTTTTTCAGCTTGGAGCTCTTGTAATTATTGCTCTTATTTCTTTTCTTCCTTCATCAGGAAGAAATTACGTAATTTATGATTATGCGCTTACGCTTTCTTTTGCGCCAATTGTTTTATTTGGTCAGACTATAGCACAAGCAGCTCTTCCAATTTTATCCAGAGAAAAAGAAAGAATCAACATTTTTAGAGATATTTTTGTTGTAAGCTATAATCAGATTTTGTATTTGATAATTCCTGTTTCCATTCTATTCCTAATACTAAGAATACCGGTAGTTAGGCTTATTTACGGAGCAGCACAATTTGATTGGGAAGCAACGGTTTTAACAGGCAGAACGCTTGCATTTTTTTCATTTTCTCTTTTTGCCGCAGCGCTTACCTATCTGGTATCGCGTGCATTTTACGCACTTCAGGATACAAAAACCCCGCTTATCGTGGGAATAATATCAACCTCTCTTACAATAATTTTAAGCTTTCTTTTTATTTCTTTTTGGGCACCAAAACTTGAGACAATTTCTGAAATATATTCGTCAACATTCAGACTTATTCCAATAGGTGTTGAATCAATAGCGTTTGCGTATTCGTTGGGCATGGTTACAAATTTAGTTATCCTTCTTATATTTTTAAACAAAAAAATAAATATTTTTAATTTCAGGTCATTTTTTCTTCCCCAGATAAAAATTTTTATAAGCGCTGCCTTTATGGGAATAGCCCTTTATATACCAATAAAACTTTTAGACCAATTAGTATTTGATACAACAAGAACTATTAATTTAATTTTTTTAACCGGAATATCAAGCTTTATCGGTTTTACCATTTATTTTTTTCTTACTTGGGTTTTTAATGTTAAAGAAGCAGGAACATTTCTACTTCTTTTTAGACGTATTAGCGGATGGAAAGAGATAATAGGAAAAAGCGAAAAAATTATTGAACCGCGAATCGGCCAGTAATTGATTCATATGAATTTAAATATCCGCAACTTTGCTATTATTGCCCACATAGATCATGGAAAATCAACTTTATCGGACAGGTTTTTGGAAATAACAGGTACTGTTTCTAAAAAACAGCTTAAAGAACAATTCTTAGATCAGAATCCTATTTCTCGTGAGCGGGGAATAACCATAAAACTGTCACCGGTCAGGATGGAATATGTTTTAAAAAGTACCACAAGTAGCATGGGTACCATGGGAGAAAAAGCTCGTGATACTCGTGATACTTTTGATACCCGTGATACTTCTGGAACTTTCATTCTGAACTTGATAGATACTCCCGGCCATGTTGATTTTTCATATGAGGTTTCCCGCAGCCTTGCCGCATGCGAAGGAGCAATACTCCTGGTAGATGCAACGCAGGGAATTCAGGCGCAGACTGTTGCTCACTTTAATACTGCAAAAAAAGAAGGTTTGAGGGTAATTCCTGTTATAAATAAAATTGATCTGCCCATAGCCAGATTAAATGAGGTGGAGAACCAATTCAAAGAAATATTTGGTATTTATAAAGAGGAAATAATTCATATCTCTGCAAAAACCGGAGAGAATGTTGATCTGCTTTTGAAAGAAGTTATAAAAAGAATTCCTCCACCCCAAAACAATTATAATAAGCCGCTAAGAGCTTTAATTTTTGATGCAATTTATGATGAACACAGAGGTGTTATTGTTTATGTAAGAATTGTTGATGGGAGGCTTGGGAGAGGTGAAAAAATCTTATTTCTTCAAACAAATAAAATAGCCTCAGCAGTCGAATTAGGTTATTTTGCACCTTTCAGAACTCCCCAGAATGAATTTTCAACAGGAGACATAGGATACATTGTAACATCAGTTAAAGATATTAAAAAGACACAGGTAGGAGACACTATCATAGCTCAAAGCTCAAAGCTTAAAACTCAAAGTTCGGAAATTGAGCCGTTGCCGGGATATAAGAAGCCTAAGCCGATGGTATTTTTTGGAGTTTACCCAAGAACAACTCAGGAATATATAAAGCTTAAAGAGGCTCTTGAAAGATACGCCCTAAACGATACTTCAATATCTGTTTCTGCGGAATATTCCTCATTTTTGGGAAGCGGATTCAGGGTGGGTTTTTTGGGACTTTTGCACGCAGACATTGTAAAACAAAGATTAAAAGAAGAAGAAAACATAGATTTACTTCTCACATCGCCGCAGGTTTTATACGAGATAAAGGAAGATGGTGAAATATTTGAGCCTTTTATGACTTTGACTATTTATACCCCTTCGTCCTATGTTGGGCAAGTAATAACACTTTGTCAGAAAAACTTCGGTAAGCTAATTAATATAACTTATTTTCAAAATAGTGCAATCTTAAAATACGACATGCCCTACTCAACGCTTATAAGAGGTTTGGCTTCTGAATTAAAATCCGCAACTTCAGGTTTTGCGAGCATAGATTATGAACTGACAAGTTATAGACAGGCAAATCTTGTAAAACTCGACATAAAAATAAATGACCAGCCAATTGATGTTTTATCAGAATACGTTTATAAAGACGAAGCCGTATATAAAGGCAGAGAAAAGACGGAAAAACTTAAAAGTATTCTTCCCAAAAAGCAGATAAAACAGGTAATCCAGGCAGTAATTGGAGGAAGCATTTTGGCAAGAGCAGAAATTACGCCTTTTAGAAAAGATGTTACTGCCAAGCTCTACGGCGGAGACAGGACAAGAAAAGACAAGCTTTTAGAGGCTCAGAAAAAAGGTAAGTCAAAAATGTTAGAAGTTGCAAAAATTGATATTCCCCAAGAAGCTTTATTTTCTTTTATTGAGAAATGAGCTGGTAGCTTATTGAGCCGGGAGACATTCACGTTGAAAGATGACGCTCGCACGGTTTGCTTTTTCTGTTTAGGAATATCCCAGATTTTGTTTATAACGCGAAGAAGAGGAGAGTTCCAATTAAGAAGAGTACTGCTCCCAATATTCCAATTCCTACTATCGCTTCTGCCGGTCCGGGATCTGCTATGGTTGGGGTAGGTGTTGCTGTTGTAACGGCACCTTCACCATCACTAACTGTTATTTCTAAAGTGCATGAGTCGGAATCACTCACTGCACCCGAGTCATCTGTAAATAATACATTTGCGTTAAATGTTCCGGAGCCTTCATAAGTATGAGTATTCAAAACGCTAACCGTACCGGTTCCTATTCCTCCATCCTCTGTTACATCTTCTATTATAGTATCGCCAAAATTAAAGGTAACCTTCTCAATTATTCCGTCAGAATCGCTTCCTTCTGCTGTGAAAGTAAGCGTATACGGAGCAGTACCGGAAGTCGCAAGATCAGTTGTTAAAAGATCGCATACAGGTATTTCATTATCTGAAGATTCGGACTCCGTGGAAGTAGGCGTTGGAGTTGGCGAAGCTGAGGGGGTTGCTGTTGGAGTTGGCGAAAGACCTGGCTCGCCCTCGCCCAGTATTGTTATAGTGGCTGGAGTTCCGTTTAAAAACACATTCTCTGTGAAAGAATCCGGAGCTGCAATTGATGATATCTGAATTTGATTCTGGTCAAATGAAATTTGGGTTGGCAGGTCTGACGGGGCAATAACATCAAAAGTTACACTTCCAATTTTTGTATTTGTTTGTATTACTTTTGTAGGATCAGCCTGCACTGTTAGAACTACGGAAAGCTCATCAGTTCCAACTACCGGACCCTGAATTACTGATAAATTTGAAAGAGGATCAAGTGTAAATCCCTCCTCAGTTGTTGAGAGTATTTCAGGATCATATTTCAATACCAGCTTTATAAAGCTGACTTGATTACTTCCGGGTGAAACAAAAATGTCAAAAGTCACCTGATCTCCGACAGAGGCTGTTTCCTGCGAAGGAGTAAATGAAAGAGTCGTGTTAGGAACAGCCTGGGTTCTTAAATCCTGCTGCTGTTTTACTAAATAAACAGTTGCGGGGATAGCCAAAAGCATAACAAACAAAAATCCCAATAACAGGAGTTTCTTTCTAGAGAAAGATGGTAGATTAAGATTTGGCAATTTAATTTCATGGTATATTAAGAATGGATCGGGTGTCAAGATTCAGGTATAAAGATTTCGGATAGGTATTGACAAAAATGGGTTGTATGGTGTATAAATTAGCAGACAAAATATCCAAGTGATACCCGCCTGCCGGCCGGCAGGTTTTTAAATAGAAATTATGGCTAAAAATAACAAAAACAACATAAAGCCCTTATCTGACAATGTTTTGATAAAACCTCTTGAGGCAGAAGAAAGAACTGCTTCAGGCATAGTCCTTCCTGATGCCGCACGCGAAAAGCCCCAAATAGGCCTTGTTATGGCAACAGGACCGGGACACACAAATCCAGAAGGAAAACTGATTCCCGTAAGTGTAAAAATTGGACAAAAAGTAATCTATAAAAAATGGGGCGGAGATGAAGTAAAAGTTGGTACTGAAGAATGGATGATGGTTAAGGAGGGAGATATACTAGCCGTCATTGACTAAGTTCGAAGCACGAAACTCGAAGCACGAAACAAATTGAAATGATAAAAATTCAAAATTACAATTTAAAAATCAAAAGTTTATTTCTCGAAATCTGAAAGATTTCGAAGAGGAAAGGCCAGCTTCAAAGCCGAAGTCCGTTTAAGACGAAGGCACTAAGCTGTGACTTGACGAATGGCAAAACAGATTAAATATTCATCAGATGCAAGAGAGCTTTTAAAGCAGGGCGTTAACGAGCTCTCGGATGCCGTGGCAACAACACTTGGTCCAAAAGGAAGAAATGTTGCTTTGGACAAAAAATGGGGTGCGCCATCAGTTGTTCATGATGGAGTAACAGTTGCAAAAGAAATTGAGCTTGAAGACCCGTTTAAAAACATGGGAGCACAGCTTGTAAAGGAAGCTGCCTCAAAAACCGCAGATGTTGCAGGAGACGGAACAACTACCTCAACAATTCTTGCCCAAACCATAGTTAATGAGGGCCTTTTACAAATAACAGCAGGAGCAAACCCCATGATTATGCGGCGCGGTCTTGAGAAAGCAGGAGAGTTTGTCGTATCAGAGCTTAAAAAAATGGCAAAAGCAATAAAACAGGATGATATTGCAAATGTAGCAACAATCTCAGCAGGAGACAACGAGCTTGGAAATTTAATCGCGGAAGCACTTAGAAAAGTTGGAAAAGACGGAGTCGTATCTGTTGAAGAAGGAAGAGGACTCACAACTGAAATTGAATATAAAGAAGGAATGGAATTTGACAAAGGTTATGCTTCACCCTATTTTATTACAAATTCAGATAAGATGGAAGCAGAGATTGAGAGTCCGTACATACTTATAACAGATAAGAAAATTTCAAGCTTGCAAGAGCTTCTTCCTTTCTTGGAAAATTTAGTTAAAGTTTCAAAAGATTTGGTAATTATTGCAGATGAGATTGAAGGAGAAGCACTGGCAACTCTAGTTGTTAACAAACTCAGGGGAACATTTAATACATTGGCAATTAAGGCTCCCGGATTTGGGGACAGAAGACGCGAGATGCTTGATGATATTGCGGTATTAACGGGCGGGACAGTGATATCTGAAGATACAGGAATAAAATTTGAGAATGTTACAATAGAGATGTGCGGAAGAGCAGATAAGGTATGGGCTGATAAAGAAAATGCGCGCATTATCGGGGGAAAAGGAAACCAAAAAGACCTTCATGGGAGAATAGCCCAGATTAGGCGCGAAATTGATACAACAACATCAGAATTTGACCGCGAAAAATTATCTGAAAGACTGGCAAAACTAACAGGAGGGGTGGCAGTTATAAATGTTGGAGCGGCAACAGAGGTGGAGCTTAAAGATAAAAAAGAAAGAGTAAACGATGCAGTCTCAGCTACTAAAGCAGCGCTTGAAGAAGGAATTGTTCCGGGAGGAGCTATAGCACTTTTGGATATTGCAACAAGAATGAAGACTCCTGAAAAAGTTGCATCAGATGAGATTTCAGGATATCAAATTGTAAAAAACGCACTTGAATCGCCATTTAAAAAACTTATTGAAAACGCAGGATTTGATCCGGGTGAGCTTATTGCAAAAGCTAGAGTTGTTTCGGCACAAGGACAGGGTTTTGATGTTTTAAGTTTGGAATCTGTGGAAACAGCCGAGCCTGTTGATATGTTAAAGTCGGGTATTGTCGATCCTCTAAAAGTTGTTAGAACTGCAGTTCAAAACGCTGTTTCTGTGGCAACAATGATTCTTACGACTGAAGCTTTAATTACTGATATTCCCGAGAAAAATCCGGTGTCTCCCACCATACCCCCCGGCGGATTGGACTATTAAATTAATTAAAACAATTCTTCTATTGTTGAACTGAAAATCTATCCTGTGTTATAGTTAATCTTTAGTCCCACGATGCGAAAAATTGTACTTTTTTTAATCCTGCTACTTATCTTAACAATTGCTTTTCTTCTGATTGTTCTGGTGGTTAATCGTGAATCAGGAAGAGGAGCCCTACAGGTTACATCCAAGCCTGAAAGCCAGGTATTTCTAAACGGGAAATTTGTGGGTAAAACTCCTCTTTGTCTCTGTGAGGTAACAGCGCTTATTGAGATAGGAGAATATGATATAAGGCTGATTCCTCTTGAAAAAAACCTAAAGCCAATGGAAGAAAAAATAATAATCCACAAAAGCGTCTTAACTGTTGTCGATAGAACTTTTGATGTGAATAATTCGGCATCAACCGGAAGCATCATTACCCTTTCACCAGCAGATAAAAGCAATCAAGCAGAACTTTCTATAATATCGTTTCCGGGAAAAGCTCAGGTGGTTTTGGACAGCATAATTGTTGGTGTTACCCCTCTGACTTTAAAAGATATTACCTCATCTGACCACGAAATAAAGATTTTGAAAGAAGGATATAAGGAAAAAATTATAAAAGTTAAGACAATTGAAGGAAAAAAACTTGAAGCAATTATTACGCTCGGAATAAACTCAGGATCCGTACAATCGGGCGGGAAATCATCACCTGCAAAAATTGTCATACTAGATACGCCGACCGGATTTTTAAGAGTCAGAGAGGACAGTTCGCCGAATTCTTCCCAAATCGCTACAGTTAATCCTGGAGAAAAATTTGATTTGATTTCAGAAGAAGGTGAATGGTTTGAAATAAGACTTGAAAGCGGCGAAGCAGGATGGATAAGCAAAGAGTTTGCAAGAAAAGAGTAGTGTTAGGGAGCTACGAAATATATAATGAAGATAACTAAAATAATCCAAACCAGTACTGTTATAAGTAGGGGTTTGTCTGAAAATAGTACTTTCTCAGGGCTTTCTCCTTCACGCCTCTCATAGATATCCTGAAGGTAACGCATAAGTCCGTAAACCACAGGGATAATTGTAATCATTAGCCATTTTCTTTGGAAAAAGCCCGGCAAGAGATCGGGAGCAAAAATTCCTCCAAAAGATAAATTGATTCCTTTCGGATTTTCAAGAAATGTAAACATGGCATAGGAGATAAATGTTGACGTAGCAAAAATTGTTGCATAAACGTCCAAAAGGCTTTCCGAATAATGAGAAAGCGATTTTCTAACAGCTGCAATATTATCGCCTTTGGTTTGAGAAAGAAGTGTAAGCTCCGATCTCCTTTTACCAATTGCAAGAAAAAGGGATATAGAAATTGTTGTAAGAATAAGCCAGACTGGTAAGTGGAAACCTGAGGCAATTTCTCCGCCGTATACTCTTAAAATATATCCCGCAGCAATTGCCAAAATATCTATAACTGCAATGCTCTTTAGAATTTTAGAATAAGAAATCTGAAGAACTATATAGGTGATTATCAGAAGAAAAAAAGTAAAGTTGATAAAAGAAGATATTAAAAGAGACGAAAATACCAATATAATTGCAAAAAGAAGCGCAAGTTTTACATCTAAGGCGCCTGTTGCCAGCGGCCTGAATTTCTTAAAAGGGTGCAGTCTGTCTTTTTTAATATCCACAATGTCATTTATGATATAGCTTGCCGAAGAAACCGCGGAAAATGCAAAAAACCCCGCCATGACAGGTTTTATTACCAGCGGATTGAAAAGCTCACCCGTAAATGTGATAGCAGCAAATATTGCAAGGTTTTTAACCCACTGCCGGGGTCTTAAAAGTTTTATAATATTAACTATTTTTTTCATTCTTTTTTCGCAGTAATAAATTCAAAAATAAAATTGCTCCCCCTACAACAATTACAAGCATTATAATCGCAAATACCTTGCCCTTGCTTGAAAGGAACAGCGAAATTAAGCCGAATATAGCAGAAATACCCCAATAAAACAATGCAATCCGTCTTTGCCCAAACCCTAGGGATAGGAGGAGGTGATGAAGATGTTTCTTGTCATGCCAAAAAGGTGAGTGACCGGTTAAAATTCTTCTGCCAATTGTAAATGCTCCGTCTGCAAGAGGCACTCCCATAACAAGAATTGCGGTTGCGAGTTTTGCGCTTGAAAGAATTGATGCAACCGAGAGCAGGAGATAGATTGCCGTTGCGCCATATCCGGGAAAAATTTTGGCAGGGTGGAAATTATAAATCAAAAATCCAATGGATGTTCCTGCGATTATAAAAGATAAAGTTGTAGTTGATTGAGTGAGCTCATCTGTTACTCCAAATCTCAGGCTTAAAAGGCCTATGAATATAGCAGAAATTGCAACAATTCCCGGCATTTGTCCGTCTATTCCTTTACTCCAGTTAAGCATATTCATTACCCAAACGATCCAAATAATCGTAATTAGGTCAGATAAAACAATAATCCCGGAAATTCCTAGAATTTCAAACGGCATTCTTATTTCGTTGAGATACAAAATTCCTCCCAGCGGATTTGTTATAAAATTTACACTTACTCCTGCCGCAACAACTATAATTGCTGTCAGAATATTTATCCCAAACCTGACATACGGTGAAATATCATACTTATCATCCAAGACTCCCGTTATCAGAGCAACTGCGGTTGCCAAGAAAATAGCGCCGGTTATCTGATTTATCGGCAAAAAAATTACTCCGGCAATAAATGCTCCGATAAAAAGAGGAATTCCACCTCCTCTAGGTACTGGTTTGGAATGAATAATTCCCGGATGTTTTCTTGTTTTGGGATCATCAATTATTTTATATTTTTTTAAAAATATTAGAGATATAGGAGTTGCAATAGCAGTTGTTAAAAACGCCGTTAAAAATGGGAGAACGATATTTGCACCCAGTATATTTTCCATTAAATAATAAGCGTGATAGTTCTTATAACAAAAAGCAATGATAAAAGAGCAATAATAAATGTTGTGACAGAAAACATCCTGGAAATAAGCGGAAACTTCGGGTAGGAAAAATTAGAAATAAATAAATTTACAATAAGTATTAAAAATACAGAGACGGACGGAATAAAAATACCCCATGTTTCACCAAGCCTTCTTTCCCCCCATGGGAGTTGATTAAAAACCGGCAGAAGAGGAGGAAGCTTGCTGTAGTTTATAAGAATATAAATGAATGTAACAATTAAAAGCGCAAAAGATGCTATAAAAAGTCTTATTAGTAAACTGTCACTTTTTAAATTTTTAAAGTAGCCTTTCATAGATAATTGCGTCATTTATAATCATTTTTTCACTATAATTTGTCAAGTCTAAAGGTATTTCCGGAACATCTGACATGACAATGATAAGTTTTGGATTTTTAGCTCTTATCGCTTTTTCCATCTCAGAGATTGCTCCGGGGAAATTGGTTATATGATAAGCAACAGTATAGCGCAAAAGCGGTGTTTTATCAGCCAGCTTATAAATATGGGCATTATTTCCCCAGATAAATATCTCATCATCTTTACTGGTATTAATCTTAATATATCGGGCAATTTCATAATCCCTGGGAGTATTTATATCGAAAAAAGACTGATACTGCTGGATTGAAATTTTATAGGTAAAAAATGAAATGAAATTAGAGTAATATTTTGTAAATTCGAATTTTAAATTAAAAACAGAATTTATAATAAGATAAGAAATAACAAAAATTCCAAGAGTTACAATTCTTGTCCTTTTTTCATAGACAATAAGTCCAATAAGGAGGGAAAAGCTCGGAAGAAGAGTTATCAAATAATGCGTATAAGGACGCTGTGAGAAAAATGCATTAAAAAGAGAAAAAGCAAACCAAATTGTAATAAAAATAAAGGATCTGCCTAGTTTCTTTCTTAATAAATAAATAGCTCCTACGGAAAGCAAAAGAAAAATAATTTTTAAAAACAAAAGTCCTTGAGAAATAATGAAATAATTCCCATATCCTACATACCCAACATTTTGAATAAGCAATGCGTCTAAAAATCCTTTGAAATTGTTTGTTGTTAGAAAATAACTTGCAGTTGCAAGAGGAAGTACTGAAAAACCCAAAGCGAATGGAATTATCCTCTCTTTTATTTTAGTATTAAATTTATGCTCTTTGGCTACCAAAAGGAATAAGAAAAATGCAAAGAAATCAAAAATTGCAACAATTTTTGTTAGAAATGCAATGCTTAATATCATCCCTGCCAAAAAATATGACTTAGACTGATATAGTTTTTTCCAACTGTCTGTTGATATTATTAAATAGGAGGCCAGTGTGATTGGCAGGATCATGAAATTTTCAGCATTTGCAATATTGCCCTCAATAAGTCTGGTTCCAAAGATTGGGGCAAAAGCAGAGGTTGCAAAAATTGGTGCATATTTTGACAAAGGAAATAATGCTTTGGAAGTCAGAAAGAAAAACCAGACGGACATAAGTCCAGAAATAAGAGAAACACCTCGAAGAAGAAACTGGTCCGAGTTAAAAATTGCATAAAGCGCTGGAAGAAAAGGAGGTTTATTTTCCCATGCTCCTGAGTAAAGCCTTTCTCCATTATTTATTAAAATTCCGACTGCCTGATAGACTCCTTCGTCCCCATACCAATACGGCTCATAAAGGGAGGGAAGTCTTAGAAGAAAAAAGACAATTGAAATTAAAATTAAAAACCAGAAATTTTTGGATTTTTCAAGACTGGTTATAAACCTCATAATTTTTCCGTCACTTTATACTCCATTTTACGCCCCAGCATAATTTGGGTATGGGAGATAATTGCGGGTAAAGAATTTAAGAAGAACCCCACAATAGGCATAAGTATAAATTCCAGCGGGAAAATAAGTTCTCGAAGGCGGGACTTGCTTAAGTGTTTGGGTCTGTTTCTATAATCGATCAGTACCATTATTATTAAAGCGATTAAAGTTGATGCAAGGATAAATCTGGCAAGAACAGGCAGGGTGTATCCAAGTGTGGTTTTTGCAAAGACAGGATTAATAATAGTTATGATATTTGCTGAAATTGTCAGAATAAACCAATTAACAGGCCATAAAAAGTGATCCAAAAGTACGTGATAAAGAATTTTAGTCTTTCTTATAAACGGAACTCCGGGAACCGTAAACCACCATTTTATAAATAGCGGATCATCGGATACTCCATATGACCAGCGTCTTATTTGGGAATATTTATTTTTTAAGCTCCCAATGTAAGTTGGAGACAGGGGAGAATCCATAGAGGTTTTTAAGAAAATAGGATTTACCAGAATGTCTCCTTTCATTGCAAAAAATGCTTTGAAAAAAACACGGTAGTCCTCTGGAATTACATCTGTATCCCAATAGCCGATTCTTTTTAAGAGAAGAAATGATAGGGAATATGTTGCGTTTGGGATAAGCCTGTCACCCTGTACTAAGAGTCCGGTTCTCCAAAGACTTGAGAAAAAAGAGAGTATTCGAGTTGCCGCCGGCACTGACCAGAAATTGTTGTGATCTACATTTGCGCCTTGCCAAAACCTGTTATATCTTTTTGGATCTTTCAAAAATCCATAAGCAAGGTATGAAAAATAGTGTCTGTCAAACATTGAATCGGCATCTGCTGTTGTTATGGTTGCATACCTCTCATTTATTATTTTTGTATCTACCAGTAAATTGTTTATTTCTTTTGCTGCGTATGTTTGGTTTGAAGATTTTCCTTTTACTTCCCCGGACAGATCCGGATGAAATGTTGCATAAATTCCTCCAAAAACCTGATCAAACTCGTTAATAATTTTTAGCGATTTTTTCTTTCCCGCTTCTTCTCTTTTTTCCATTGCAAGAACAACGTAAATTTGTTTAAGGGGAAAAGTTTGGGCGGCAATAGTTCCGACAATTCGTCTCAATTTTTCTTCGGTTTCTTTAAAATTCGGTATAACAATAATGTGGTTCACTTTGTTGAATCCTTGCAGATTTTCTGCTTTCTCAAGCCAGTCTTGACTTTCTGCCTTCTTTATCTTTCCCGAGGCGATATATGAGGTTATGACAAGAGAAAATGATCTATAAAACCAAAAAACATCAAAAAACAAAACAAAGTAAGCAACTACATATGGGATGAAGACAGATCCCCAGACTGGAAAAAGAATTAAGAACCATGAGAACATTCCGGGAAGAATAGATAAAGATCTATAAGTTTTGACAGGATAGCGGGTAAAAATTTTGTCAAAAAAATTTGTCATTGTTTAGTAATTAGTTAATAGATATTAGTTTAAATATCAAAAAGTGTCTTGGCATTTGATGAGGTTTTTTTCATAACCTCTTCGACAGGAATTCCTTTAATTTTTGCGATTTCTTCTGCCACAATTATAACATGGGAAGGGATGTTGCGACTACCTCTGTGAGGCTCGGGGGTAAGGAAAGGCGCGTCTGTTTCTGTAACAATTCTCTCGATCGGTGTTTCTTTTACAAGATCAGGAAGGGGAGTAGTTTCGCCTTTTGCAATTCCATCGTAAGTAATATTACCGTCAAAACCAACATAAAATCCGAGCTCAAGTACTTGTTTGAGAAATGGTACGTTACCGGACATACAGTGAAACATGCCCGGAGGCTGATTTAAGATTAAAGATTTATGATTTATGAGAATTTCGATAATATCTCTTCCAGCTTGGCGATTGTGGATTTGAAGAGGTAAGCCAAGTTTGTTGGCTAATTCGATCTGTTTGATAAACACTCCTTTTTGAAGAGCGGGGTTAACAACTCCGTTTGATTTGTAAGAATAATAATCAAGCCCAATCTCACCAATTGCGACAACTTTTTTTGAGGATTTTGCAATATGCTCGATTCTCTCATCCCAGCCGTTTTCAAGTTTGCCTGCATGATGTGGGTGTATTCCTACAATTGCATATAAATTGGTATATTGTTCGGCCAACTCTACAGCCCTTTGGCTAGATTCAATCGAAGTCCCGACATTAATTATTTTCTTGACCCCATCTTTTTCGGACTGTTTTATTACTTCATCAAAGTCTTTTTCAAAAGCATGAAAATTTAGGTGGCAATGAACGTCAATCATATTTTTAATTATAACAATTTAACTATTGGTTTAGTTATGCTACAAGACGCCGGGTATTCACATTTGCTCGGCCCGCTCGCCAAAATCTGTTTGAAAAAAGACAGATTTACCCGCTTCACTAATTGAAATTCTGCAGCAAAATAATTTTTGAAATTGGTTGTTTGTACACGCAGAATTTCAGTTGCCTCGCAAATGAAATACCCACCGTCTTTAACCACAAGGTAATATTTGGTACCCTGCTCCTTGACAAAATCTGCAATTTGTATAAAGATAATATTAATGGCAAAACATAAAAGCTTTAAGCTTTATACCAATCATAATGAGATGGGAGTTGTTATGTTTACGCTCCTCGCAGGGGTTGTTGGCACAATCATAGGAGCACTTCTGATCCTCACTGAAACCGGGAATGCGGTTTTGGGAGTAATGACCCCTTAGTTTGTTTCGATATTAAATTCTTGGGAAAAGTGGAGCTTCTGATTTTATTTTCGGCCCTTTGAATTGCTTTTCAATTTTTTGTGCAGTTTCGGGCATAAAAGGTTTTAACTCTCCAGCTAACCTTAGTATTTGAGGAATAATCGTTTCCAGGAAAATTTTGAGTCTATCTAGATCTTTTATCCCCCAAGGCTTTTTTTGATCAATTTCAGAATCCAGCGCACTTATTTGAATTTGAATGATCTGCAGTGCTTCGCCAAACTGAAAATTTTCTAAATATTTAACATAAGATTCATCAGTTTCCGGTTTATTATTTATTTCAATCTCCACCTTCTCGCAAAGTTTTGCAACTCTTGCTACTAAATTTCCAAGGCCGTTTGCCAGATTTGCATTGTAACTTTCAGTAATTTTATCTATTGAAAAATCACCGTCTTGGCCAAAAGGAAATTGGGAAAGAAGAAGAAAGCGAGTGGCATCAGCACCGAATTTATCAACAAGTTCATGTGGGGCTATCACATTTCCCAAGGACTTGGACATTTTCTCTCCATTAATTGTAAAAAACCCATGAGCAAATATTTTTTTGGGGAGTTTTAGTTCCGCTGCCTTAAGAAGAGCGCACCAGATTACAGTATGAAACCATAAAATATCTTTTCCTATGAGGTGAACCTGCGCCGGCCAAAATTTCTGTTTGTTATCTAAAAACTTTGTAGCAGTGTAATAATTAAATAATGCCTCAACCCAAACGTAAATGGTTTGTTTGCTATCCCAAGGAATTGGAATCCCCCAGCTGACCTCTTCGCGTGAGATCGCTATATCTTTTAATCCATCGGATTTTAATTTTCCTAAGATTTCATTTCTTTTGCTTTTAGGCAGAATTTCGACGTTTCCCGTTTCGAACAATTCGATTAATTCATCGCTAAATCCAGAAAGTTTAAAGAAATAATTATTTTCTTTTTGGTGTTTTGGCTCTAAGTTTGGATGAAGAGGGCATTTACCATTAACAAGCTCATCTTCACTTAAAAATCTTTCACATCCCTCACAATAAAGTCCTTCATAGACCCCCTCGTAAATCAGCTTTTTATCATAAATTTTTTGAAGAACTTGCCCGACAATTTTCTCATGCCTGGGATCAGTTGTTCTAAAAAAATGGGAATAGTCTATGTTTAGTAATTTCCAGGCAGATTCAAACTTAGGAACAATTGAATCCGCAAATTCTTTAGGATCTTTTCCAGCATTTTTTGCAGCAGCTGCAACTTTTGCACCGTGCTCATCTGTTCCTGTTAAGAAAAATACATTTTTGTCTCCAAGTTTATGCTTGTAGTGCCTTGCAATAACATCCGCTGCAACGGTTGTATATGCATGACCAATGTGCGGAATATCATTTATATAATAAATTGGCGTTGAAATATAAAATTTCATAATTACTTTTTTTATTCTTCGAGTGAGGAGTTAAACGACGAATCGAGAAGTTCTCGATTCCCTCCGTTCTCTCGAACAATAAACTACTTCTGTGAGCTAGTTTGAATTTTAGCAGAAAGCGAAGCTAATAGTCTAATAGGACGGATATACTAGTATATCCGTAATACACCTAACAATTGAATTATTTCTTTTTAAACAGAAACAGCTCAATTGTTATAAAAAGGGCGAGGAGTAAAACTAAAAATATCCAATGAGTTAATCCAATCTGCCTCATTCCAATATATCCGAGTATAAAAACAACAAATAATATCCCTTGAATTTTCTTAATTAAGATAAAAGTAATGAATGAAAAAACAAATAAATAAAAAGAAAGAAAAAAAACCGGAGTTATTGGGATTTGGAATGTAATATTATATTGAGAAAGGTCAATATTATAATCAGGGGGAAAATTGAAAAAAATATAGCCTGTTACTATTGCCGCCAATATTGATAGGAGAAAGTAGACATAGTTATGTCTTTTTCTGGCAATAGGATTAAGTTTTCTTCTCGATCTTTCCACAAAATAAGTATAGCAATAATAAAGGGCTTGACACTAATTAGCAGACGTGGTATATTACTGCTAAGTCGCTGGGATCAGCGACAACTGCTAACAACTAACTACTAACTTCTAAAGTTTAAATAAGAAAAGTTATTAGTAGTTAGAAGTCAGAAGTTATTTATTGTTCACTATGCAAGATTTAACTCAACGTCAGATTGAAATTTTAAAGGCTTTAATTGAAGAATATATTGAATCAGCCAATCCTGTTGGTTCTGAAACTCTTGAGAAAAAACATAATCTCTCAGCATCTCCTGCTACTATTAGAAATGAAATGGTAAAACTGACTGATTATGGATACCTTAAAAAACCTCACACCTCCTCAGGCAGAATTCCAACACCTCAGGCAATGAAGTTCTATGTAAATCAGCTGATGCGCGAGAAAGAACTTTCAGTTGCTGAGGAAGTGGCAGTCAAGGAAAAAGTATGGGATTCAAGGAAAAAAGAACAAGAATTCTTGAAAGAAATAACGAGACAACTAGCGCTTAAAACAAGAGCAATAGCCATAGCAGCAACAGACGCGGGAGAGTATTTTTTCTCAGGCTATGCAAATATTTTGGATATGCCTGAGTTTTATGATATAGATTTAACAAAAACCCTTTTCTTAGCTATTGATGAATTTGAATGTTTCAGACCTCTTTTTGAAGGAGCAATAGGGGACGAGGATATTCATGTTCTTTTGGGAGAGGATCTTGGGCCAAGGCTTTCTGGGCCATACGGACTGGTATTCAGAAGATATGTCATTCCAAATCATACGGGCGGAGAAATAGGAGTAATTGGGCCAACAAGGCTTAATTACACTTATGTTGTCCCAACGGTTAGATATTTTGGAAATTTGATCGAAGAAGTAGCACGCGATTGGTAGTTTAACTAGAAGTTAGATGATAGAAGATAGATAATAGAAGAAATGGGCAAGAAACATGAGAAAAAATTTGAAACAAAAGAGAATGAGCTTGAAAATCAGCTGAAAAGGGCGCTCGCTGATTATCAGAATCTTGAGAAAAGAACAGAAGAAAACAGAAGGGAATGGATACTTTCATCAAACAGGAGTTTGATCACAAAGCTTTTAAGCGTACTTGATGATTTATTTCTAGCTCAGAGTCATATACAAGATGAGGGACTTGATCTTTCAATCAAAAAATTTCTTGATATTTTAAAAGAAGAAGGTGTTGATCAGATTGAAACAAAGGGCAGGGATTTTGATCCCAATACCATGGAATGCATCCTGGTAAAAGAGGGCGAAGAAAATAAGGTATTGGAAGAAGTGCGCTCTGGCTTTATAATGAATGATAGAGTGATCAGACCGGCACAGGTCGTCGTCGGACGACAACAAAACAATTAACAATTAACATTTGACAATTGACAGATTTATTGTTCGAGTGAGCCAAAAGCGAATCGAGAACTATTTGAAGTTTAAGCTTCTCGACTCTCCGCCAGCTGGCGGATCGCTCGAAGGAATAAACTTAATAATATGGGAAAAATATTAGGAATAGATTTAGGTACAACAAATTCAGCCGTTGCCGTAATGGAAGGCGGATCACCCAAGGTGATCCATTCCCGTGAGGGCCGTAACGTTATTCCTTCTGTGGTAGATCCTGTTACGCATGTTGTTGGGGACGTTGCCAAGCGCCAGCTAGTACTAAAACCTAAAAATACCATCTTCTCAATAAAAAGACTCATGGGTAAGAAGTTTAAAGACTCAACAGTCGCCTTTGATATGAAATGGCTCCCATACGCTATTAAAGAGGGAAGAGACGGAATGGCAGTCGTTGAGGTGGACGGAAAAACCTTAACTCCTCAGGAAATTTCTGCAAAAATACTTCAAAAAATTAAATCTGATGCGGAGTCATATTTAGGCGGAAAAGTTACACAGGCTGTAATAACAGTCCCTGCTTATTTTGATGATTCACAGCGCCAAGCCACAAAGCAGGCAGGAGAAATAGCAGGCTTGGAGGTTTTGCGAATAATTAATGAGCCAACAGCAGCAGCACTCTCCTATGGACTGGACAAAAAAAATGCCCATACAATTGCAGTATATGACCTTGGAGGAGGAACTTTTGATATATCCATTCTTGAGCTTGGAGAAGGAGTTTATGAAGTAAAATCAACCAATGGCGATACGCATCTTGGCGGTGATGATTTTGACCAGGCAATAATTGACTATTTTGCAGAAGAGTTTAATAAAGAAAACGGAGTAGATCTTAAAAAAGATCCTCAGGCCTTGCAACGTCTTAGAGAAGCGGCTGAAAAAGCAAAAATTGAACTCTCCACATCTTCTGAAGCACAAATCAACCAGCCCTTTATTACTCAGGGTGATTCTGGCCCGCTTCATCTCACAATGACTCTGACCCGCTCAAAACTGGAACAAGTTGTTGATGAGCTTATTCAAAAAACTATACATCCAGTTGAGCAAGCTCTCAAAGACGCAAAAATAAAAGTTTCAGATATAGACGAGATTGTTTTGGTTGGCGGTATGACAAGAATGCCAAAAGTGGTTGAAACTGTTACAAAATTTTTTGGTAAAGAGCCCAATAAATCAGTCAATCCGGATGAGGTAGTAGCAGTTGGAGCTGCAGTTCAGGCAGGAGTTTTAGGCGGTGAAGTAAAGGACGTATTGCTTTTGGATGTTACACCCCTGACTTTAGGAATTGAAACCTTAGGCGCAGTTTCAACTCCTCTTATTTCCAAAAATACCACAATTCCTGCATCAAAATCACAGGTTTTTTCAACAGCTGCGGATAACCAGACCCAGGTTGAAATAAACGTTTTACAGGGCGAGCGCGCAATGGCAGCTGACAATAAATCTTTGGGCCGGTTTATTCTTGACGGAATTCCACCAGCCCCAAGGGGAGTTCCCCAGATTGAAGTTACTTTTGACATAGACGCTAATGGAATTTTAAACGTTAAGGCGGCGGATAAGGCAACAGGCAAAGAGCAGAGCATTAGGATTACAGGTTCAACAGGTCTAACCGATGAAGAAATAGATAAAATGACCAAAGATGCCGAGGCTCACGCAAAAGAGGATGAAGAGAAAAAAGCTCTGATTGAAGCAAAAAATCAGGCAGATTCCCTGATATTTACTGCCGAGAAAACATTAAAAGACAATGAAGGGAAAATAGCAGATGATCTAAAGTCTGAGGTTGAGGAAAAAACTAAAGATTTGAAAGACATTTTGACAACCGGCACAAAGGAAGATTTGGAAACAAAAACTAAAGATCTTTCAGATTCCTTGCAAAAAGTAGGACAGCAAATGTATGGTTCGGCAGGCTCACCACAAGATGGCCAACAGGCAACTACCAACGAACAACAAACAACCGGAGATGGCCAGGCAGGAGAGCAAGGTTCGGAAAGTGCGAGTTCGGATCAAACAGAGGAAGAGAAAACAGAGAAAGAGAAAAAAGCAAAACCTGATGAACCTGTTGAGGGTGAAGTCGTAAACTAATAGGTAGCGCTGAGGTCGCTAGTAAAATTTTCTTGGACCCGCAATTCGATCAAGTCGATCCTTCGAAAATTTCACAAGCTCCCCGCGCTGTTTTTTTATAATATAATAAAGCCAATGGCAGACAAAGATTATTACCAAGTTTTAGGTATTGCAAAAGGATCAAGTGATCAAGAGATTAAAAAGGCTTATAGAAAACTTGCCCTAGAGTTTCATCCTGATAGAAACAAAAGCAAAGACGCAGAGGCAAAATTCAAAGAAGTAAACAAAGCTTATGAAGTGCTTTCTGATCCGCAAAAAAAACAGGCTTATGACCAATTTGGCCATGCTGCTTTTGAGGGGGTGGCAGGTCAGGGGCCGTTTGGCGGGGCGCAAGGGCCTTTTGGACAAGGTTTTGGTGGAACACAAAGTGGTAGATACGGGCCGTTTACTTACACTTATACAACCTCGGGAAATGAAGGGGGGTTTGATTTCGGAGGATTTTCAGATCCTTTCGAGATTTTTGAACAATTTTTCGGAGGAGGTAACCCGTTTGGCCGGACCCAAAGACGCACAGTTTATAGTCTTGAAATAGACTTTATGGAAGCTGTCAAAGGTACAACCAAACGTATTTCAATTGATGGAAGGCAGCAGACTGTTAAAATTCCCCCGGGAGTTGATAACGGCTCCCGTGTGCGATTTGGCGAATATGACGTTTTAATAGAGGTGAAACCTCATCCTAAATTTAAGCGGGAAGGATATGATATTGTCTCTTCGGAGGAAATTACTTTTCCGCAGGCTGCGCTTGGAACGGAAATAGAAGCTGAAACAATTGAGGGACCTGTTAAGCTCAAAATTCCGCCGGGCATACAGTCCAATACCGTAATTCGTTTAAGTAAACGCGGTGTGCCCCATGTACGCGGAACAGGGAAAGGCGATCATTATGTACAGATTAAAATTATAGTACCTAAAAATTTGAGTTCGAAACAAAAAGAACTACTCCGAGAGTTTGATAGCGCAAAAAAACGCGGCTGGTTTTAGAATTAATAATTTGTAATTTTGGCTTCTTGTTTCTATACTTAAACTAGCTACTAGCATCTAGCTTCTAGCAACTAGCAAGAATGAATTTTTATCTGTCTATTCCGCAATTATTTATAAAATTTTGGTATTTTGAAACTCCGATCAGACTATTCAAGTTATTCGTGGACATTAACCATTCTGTTCTTCAAATATTATCACTCCCTCTTATCATAAGAACTTTTTTTAAGCCTCTTAAGAATGAATACAGAAAGGGATTAGTTGCATTTTCAATCGGAATGGGGATAGTTGTAAAAACAGCCCTAATCTTTGTTGATCTTGTTATCTTAGGATTTATCGTATTCTTGGAAATTCTTGTTTTTATGCTTTTTGTCTGGTGGCCTTTTATAGCCATAACAATTTTATTTCTTTAGAAATATGAGAGACGAAAAATTAAGAATAAGTTTATTTTATCATTCAATTCCGGTATTTATAGCAAGAGCTGCAATTATAAATATCCTGATATTTTTGAGCCTCTTTTTATATATATCAGGGAATAGTCCAAACTTTTTTCTTTTTTTACTCTCACTTGTTATAATTATTGAAGTTTTTGTTAAATTTTCGCTTGAGATCGTACGGCCATCAGCTTTATTAACTGATAACCCTCAGGACATTTTTGATGCGTTTACAAAAAATGCTCTTATTACAGTTTTTAAAAAAGACAATACACCCTATTTCTTAAGAACGGTCAATAAATTAAAACAGACAAAGTTTCTTCTAGATAAAGCAGTAATTCAAGATGCTGAAATAGCCTCACTTGATGTACCGACAAAAGAACTTACAGATAAAGCTGCAGAAATCGCAAAAAAACTCAAAGGAAAATATATTACGTCAACCGATTTACTTACAGCATATTTAGTTTTAACTGAAGCCTCAACTAAACTCCTTTTTAATAAAAAATTGAAAGAGGAAGATATTATAAATATTAATCACTGGGCAAGAATAATTTTTGAAGAAGAAGAGCCTAAGGAGTTTAAACCGCGCTACGCTGGAGTAGGATTTGGTGAGCTTTTAGTTTGGGGATGGACGCCTGAGACCATGAAATACACAAGAGACCATACTTATTCAAGTATTAAAAGAAAGACAATGGTAGATGGACGCGAGTCTGAATATAAGACCCTTATTGATGCAATGCAAAAGGAAACAAATAACAATGTGCTTCTGGTCGGTGACATCGGAACAGGAAAGTCAAACCTTGTTGAAAATTTTATCTACCAGAGCTACGAAGGTCAGCTTCCCAAAAAACTTAATCACAAAAGATTTCTTGAGCTGCTTATTGGCCCTCTTGTTGCAGGAGCAGGGGATAGATCTGAGCTTGAAATAAGACTTCAGGCTGTAATTGAGGAAGTAAAACATTCTGTAAATGTAGTTTTGTATATTCCTGAATTTCAGAATTTATTGGGAGGGGCATCGTTTAACGTGGATTTATCAGGAGCAATACTTCCGTATTTAAAAGACGGAAAAATGCCTATTATTGCAACTATGACAAAAGGAGAGTATAAAAAATATTTTGAAAATAACGCGCTTCGTGAAGTGTTTGAAATAATCGTGCTCGACGAGCCGGGACTCTCGGATGCTCTTCGTATGCTTTTTGAAAAAACAGAGGAAATTGAAAATGAGAACGGCGTTATCCTTTCGTATAAAGCTGTTGTTTCTGCTGCAAAATTTGCCAAGAAATACAAAATGGACGGAGTGTTGCCCGGAATTGCAGTTGATCTTCTTATGGACAGCGCAAA
>CAZFNO010000003.1:0-6183 GCA_964520695.1 uncultured Gammaproteobacteria bacterium
GGCCAATTCATAAATTTGTATTTTCTTCTTTCATAATTCAAAACCCCTTGCTCTGTTTCTGATTGATTATACGAACCTATATAAGCTTGGTATCTTGCCAGATTTCTTTCTGCCTGATGTGTGGTTGCAATGGCCGGGTCTGTGAGTATTTCATCCGCTCTGAAAACATCCACCTCAATTCCCCGTCTGCCGTAATGTCTTTTAACATGTTGTTCTATTTGGTCTTGATGAACATCTCCGTATGTCAAATGCAATACTCTTTTCCAGCCATTTTTTTCAGCGTGGCGCCGTGCAAATGCAACTTCCATTGAGGTAGTTCTGGCTGTTTGATCTACTATCATTTGAGAAAAATCTACATGAGCTCTTCTCTGAACAGCTTCCGCATTTATATCGGCCATTGAAATTGTCTGACCCTTAAATGGAATACCAGAAAAAAGATAATTATCAATTCTATAGCCACTATTAAGCATGGCTCTAATGGTTGAAGCTTGAAGTCTTCCGCGTACGCTCGGTACAGCATCTCTGCCCGGTCTTTCGCTATAGCCTTGTCCGTGGACATAAACCGCATCGTATTCTTTGTTCATAGGCGGAAATTATATCAAAATATTACGCGAAAACCCAGTCTTATTTTCTGTTCAACTTTGGGGAGTTTTGTGCTACGATTACTCTATGCTTCTGCCCGATGCACAAATTAAGGATTTACTTCTAAGATCAGGTCAAATTAACCAGGAACAGCTTGCTACTCTTGAGCTTGCAGCAGCCAACGCCAGGATTCCCCTTCAAGAAGCAGTGCTGGAGAAGGACGCAATCACGGATGAAGCTTTAGGAATTATAATCGCAGATTATCTAAAAAGGCCTTTTATTAATTTATCCAAAATCTCAATTCCCGAGCAAATTTTTAATATCATTCCTGAGAGAGTTGCTAGAAAATATAAAATAATTTCATTTGAAAAAAGCCCGGAAGGACTAAAAGTTGCTACCTCTGATCCTACAAATACGGAAATTCTCACAATGATTGCTAAAAAAACCCTAAGCAGGATTATTCCATATTTTGCAACCGAGCGGGATATAGAAAAAGCGCTCGAGTCATACAAGAAAGAAATTCAGCAAACATTCGACGATTTACTTAAAGGTGCAATGGGAGCAAATATCTCAGCAGGAGACGCGCCGATTGCAAAGATAGTTGATCTTTTGATTACGTATGCCTATAGAGATAAAGCATCGGATATTCATATAGAGCCAGAGGAAAAAAATTTACTGATCCGCTTTAGAATCGATGGAATTTTACACGACGTATTGTATTTGGATAAAAAATTTCAGGACAGAATTTTAACCCGCATCAAAATTTTATCACGCCTTAGAACCGACGAGCATTTAAGCGCACAGGACGGAAAAATGAGGCTAGTTGTTGATGATGCCAATTTGGATCTTCGGGTTTCAATAATTCCTATTGCTGAAGGCGAAAAGGCGGTTATGAGACTTTTGGCGTCACATCTTCGGCAGTTTTCACTTCTGGATTTGGGGATGAGCGAGCCGGATCTTAAAAAAGTGAATTCTGCAATAAACAGGTCTTACGGTATGATTTTGTCAACCGGTCCCACGGGGTCGGGGAAGACTACCTCAATTTATTCAATTCTTAAAATTCTTAACACAAGAGAGAAGAATATAACAACAATTGAGGACCCTATTGAATACAGGATTAAAGGAGTTAATCAAATTCAGGCAAATCCAAAGACAAATTTAACTTTTGCATCAGGTCTTAGAAGTATTCTCAGGCAGGATCCAAACGTTATATTTGTCGGAGAAATAAGAGATTCCGAGACTGCCGGAATCGCTGTTAATGCCGCACTAACAGGCCATTTAGTTGTTTCAACAGTTCATACAAATGACGCTGCAACAACGCTTCCGCGACTTATTGATATGAAGGTTGAGCCTTTTTTAGTTGCTTCAACTGTCACCGTTATTATTGCCCAACGCTTAGTTAGAAAAATTTGTGAATACTGTAAAGTGCAAGTTGTCTGGACAAAAAACGACCTTCTTAATAATTTATCCAAAGAAACAATTGATAAATATCTGGGTACAACAGAAACCATTACGGCTTTTGCCGGTAAAGGATGCAAAATTTGCCACAACACCGGATATTCGGGACGAATAGGAATTTTTGAAGTTCTAAAAGTGTCCGATAATATTAAAAAACTTATTGCTGAGAAAAAAGACTCAGATGTCATAGAACTTCTGGCAAGACGCGAGGGGATGACTACCATGCAGGAAGACGGACTTATTAAGGTAATGAAAGGACTCACAACTCTTGAGGAAGTTCTAAGAGTAACAAAAGTGGAAACAGTATGAAAAATGCGTCAATTAATATTTCGGCGAATGATAAATTAAGTCTTTTTAGCAATCTCTCAACAATGTTTAATGCAGGGATTCCTATCCTTGAAACTGTTGAATCAATGGGAGAGGATGCAAAGGGAAACACAAAAAAAATTCTGGATTCGGTTCAAGCAGATTTGATCCAGGGACAGTCGGTTTACAACACATTTTCAAAATTCCCAAAAGTATTTAATAAGGTAACCATAAATGTCATCAGGGCTTCTGAGGAAGCCGGAACGCTGGATGTTGTCTTAAAAGACATAAAAGTTCAGACGCAAAAAGACATGGAGTTTATGGACAGCATAAAATCCGCCCTTACATACCCGATTGTAATCCTCATTACATTTATGATTGTCCTTCTTATTATTTTGGTTGTTGTAATTCCTAAAGTTGCAACAGTCTTCAGCCAATTAAGAGTTGAACTTCCGCTTCCCACAAAAATATTAATTATTTTCTCAAATCTAATATTACAATTTACTATTCCTCTTTTAATTTTTACTGCTGTAGGAATTGCACTTATCATTTTTCTTTATAGAACAAAAAGACAGCTATTGCTGGGTTTCCTGTTCTCGCTTCCCGTGATATCAACCCTCATAAAGCATATTGATCTTGCACGATTTTCAAGAAGCATGTTCCTTCTTTTGACATCCGGAATAACAATTACTAATGCTTTAGAACTCACTCGCGACGTTGTTATAAGGCGGGATATCGCAAAAGCAATAACTGATGCTCAGCAGACAGTCCTTTCAGGTAAAAGGCTTTCAGAGTCTTTTAAAACCAGAAAAGATCTTTTTCCGGGAATTGTCGTGAAGATAATTGAAGCAGGGGAAAAAACAGGAACTCTTGACAAATCAATGCAGGAGGTATCGGAGCACATGGATTATCAGGTAACCTCATCTCTTAAGAAGCTTGTTGCTCTTCTTGAGCCGATAATGCTTGTTTTTGTGGGAATTTTGGTAGGAGGAATGATGTTTTCAATAATTTCTCCAATTTATGGCTTGATCGGTCAGGTTGGCGGCGGCGGAGGATGAAAAAAAGCAAATCCGGATTTACACTCATAGAACTTGTCATAGTAATAGGAATTGCACTTACCCTGTTTGGCTTTATTACCCTTAGCCTTACAACCGGGCAGAGAAATATTTCTGTTAATGCCGCAACGGACACGCTGATTTCAGACATATCATCTCAGCAGACGAAGGCAGTACAGGGAGAGGGGGATAGTTCCCATGGAATTTTTTTTGAGGAAGACAAGTATATATTATTCAGAGGAGATTCTTATTCCCCGACTGATCCTGAAAATTTTGAAATAAAGCTTGGGCAGGAAATCATTTTTTCAGACATCTCATTTTTGGGAAGTCAAATTGTATTTACTCAAAAATCCGGCGAGGTGAGCGGGTTTTCGGAGATTAACAACGTAGTTACTATTAGTGATGCAAAGGGTCAGGAAGAAAAAACAATTCAGATTAATAGCCTAGGAGTAATTACCCAAGTTAATTAAATGAACAATAAAGGCCAGACATTAATAGAGCTTTTAATAACAATTGCCCTTGCATCAATTCTTATTCCTGCTCTTCTTACGGGTTTTTTTGTGACCCGTGAGGGGAGAGCTCAGAGCGAGCAAAGACTTTTGGCAACAGCCTATCTTAAAGAGGCGCAGGAGGCGGTGAAAATTGTTCATTCCAACGGCTGGGAAAACCTTGTAAACGGAACGTTTCATCCGTCAGTTTTAGGTACAACATGGACGCTGTCGGGAGGGCAGGAAATAATAGGAAATTTTACAAGAACTATTGAAATAAGTGATGCCAATAGAGATTCAAACGGAGAAATTGTTGATATCGGAGGCATACCTGATCCATCTACAAAAGAAATTGAAATTTCCGTTTCATGGGGTAGCCCTATCCCTACAGATGTATCGTCAAGAATATATCTAAGTCGTTTTAAAAATAGCTCTTTTATACACACAACACAGGAAGATTTTGAAGGGGGGGTACTTGACGGGGTAATAGTTATCAATGAGAATGGTGGTGAGGTTACTCTTGGGGCTGGAGGAGGGGGCACATGGTGCGATCCAAACCTATCAATCCAGTCAGTTAATCTGCCAAAGCAGGGAGTTGCAAATGCAATATCAGCAATTGAAGGAAATGTTTTTGCAGGAACAGGTGAAAATGCCTCCGGGATATCTTATGCGAGCGTAGGAATTGATAATCTCAGGCCCCCAAATGCTACAATAAGCGGAACATTTGACGGTTATAAAACCAATGATGTATATGGCGAAGAAAATTATGCTTATCTAGCAACGGATACTAATCAAAAAGAGATAGTAGTAATTGATTTAACAAGTACAACTGGAGGAAAGTATCAAGAAGCTGGCTATTTTAATGCTCCGGGAAATTTAAGCGCGTCATCTGTTTATGTTTCGGGAAATGTTGGTTTTGTAACAACAACGGATGGTAAACTCTATTCTTTTGATCTTTCAAACAAATCAGGATCAAGGCCACTGATTGACAGCGATGGAGTTGCGCTTGCAGGAAATGGAACAGGCATGATCGTTGTTGGAAACTTCGCATACATCTCAATTGCAAACACAACATCACAGCTCCAAATTGTAGATATAGGAAATCCTTCAAATCTTACTATATCCGGATCAGCGAGCGTAGCAGGAGGGGCAGGACAAGCCATTTTTGTAAATACTTCAGGAACCCGTGCATATCTGGCAACTGCAGAATCATCAACGCAAAGAGAATTTTTTATTATCGATGTTGAAACAAAAACAGGTTCAAGGCCTACAATTGGCTCCTATGAGGCAAATGGAATGTCGCCTAAGGGCATTACTGTTGTTCCGGGAGGCAGAGCAATTCTTGTTGGAACAGGCGGACAGGAATATCAAGTTATTAATATTACAAATGAGGCAAATCCGGTTGGATGCGGAGGATTAAATATTGATACGGGAGTACGGGGTGTTTCATCTGTTCTCGAGTCCGATGGTGACGCATATTCATATATTATTACAGGAGATGCTAATGCGGAATTAAAAATTATAGAAGGGGGTCCCGGAGGATCTTTTACCGGCTCTGGGGTTTTTGAGTCTAATTTTTTTGATGCAACTACATCAGTAGCATATAATAGGATTACTCCTATATTTACACTGCCTCCGCAGACAAGTCTTGAGTTTCAAGTGGCGGTTTCTATGCCTCCTGATGGAAACTGCGCTTCGGCGCCGTATCATTTCGTTGGGCCCGATGGTACCACTAACACCAGATTTAGCGGGGAAGGCGGAGTCCCCTTGGTAGTTAATGGGCAAGGATATGAAAATCCCGGAAGATGCTTTAAATACAAAGCAATTTTTGAAACAAACGATCCTTTGCTTTCGCCAATTTTAACAGATGTTCTGATTAATTACTCATTTTAAAAAATGTATAAAACATTAAAAAAAATAAATGGGCAGAGCGGATTTTCCTTGATAGAGCTGATTTTATATATGGCAATTTTGTCTATTCTTCTTGTTGCTCTTTTTCAGCTCCTGACTTCTATTTTTGATGTTCAGCTGGAATCACAAAGTACTTCCAGTGTCTCATCTGACGGGAGATTTATACTAAGCAGGTTTGGTTATGATATAGGAAGAGCAGATAGTATTGTGGCTCCTGAAGTGGGAAATCAGGGAGAAAGTCTGATTTTTTCAGAAGGTGCGCAAACATATACCTATGCTCTGGAAAACGGCAACCTGACTCTAACAGCAAGCCCTTCAGGAGAATCAAACAGACTAAACAGCTTTAACACACAGGTTTCTGATTTATCTTTCTTAAGACTTTC
>CAZFNO010000003.1:6283-9253 GCA_964520695.1 uncultured Gammaproteobacteria bacterium
GTGATTTCAGCTGCGGCTGCTATGGTTTTTAATAACACAAAGGGAGCAAGTATTACGGAGCAGGGAAATTATGCATTTGCTGTTGCGGAAAGCGGAGCATGGGAAGCACTGATAAGACTTCTCAGAGACCCAAACTATTCAGGTACTCAAGGCCAACCTCTTAGTTTAAATGGAGGAAGCGCCCAGATTCAAGTTTCAAATGGGACAATAATCTCAACAGGAACTTTTAATAATGTAGTAAAAAAAATAGAGGTACAAACAGTGTACAATAACAATATACTGGAAATAGTATCGTGGAAGGAGATCGACTGATATGGATTTAGCAAAAAAACAGCTTCTTGTAGTATATATTGATACTCACGCTTCATATTTTTATTTAGAAGCAACAGGAGGAAGCGCCCAGTTAAATTTTCCTCCAGATGTAGTGTCGGATGCGGACCTGGTCAACAGAGAAAAATTCGAACATCTAGTAGAAGGCTTTGTTCAGACGAATTTCAAAGGACCTGAGATGAGCGCGGTTCTTGTTTTTTCTCCAAATATTACCTTTGAGAAAGAAATTGTTCCCGTAATCGGTAAAGAAATTGAAGAACAAACCCAGGAATTTACAAGTATTGTGCCGTATGAGGATGTCATGAGTAAAACCTATAAGCTAAACAGAAAAACAAAAGTGGTGTGTGTTAATAAAGCTTTTTATGATGCCTTTAGAACTGTTTTTGAAAAAAATAAGATTTTTATTTCCATGGTTCTTCCAATGCCTGTACTTACCCAGGTTCATCCTGATTTGTCGCAAAAGCTGAATTTAGCAGACATTGCTCAAAGGTCAGATTCGCTTAGGCAATTCAATATGATCGAAACTTATCAGAACGAACATCAGAAAGAAGAGAAAAAACGCTGGGAGGCGCAAAAAATTAACAGAAGACTTGCCGGGCTTATCGGAATATTCATAGTTTTACTTCTTGCGCTTGGAGTATTTGCATATATGAATCTATTTCAAAGTCAGCAGTCTTCAAAAGAAGAGGGTTTTATAAAAGCTTTTACTCCTACTCCAACACCAAACGTTGAGTCTCAAGGCCAGGATGCGCCGTTTGAGCAAATCGATGAAACAGGAACATCTTCCGGTACGCAACTATTGCAAAGTACGCAGTCAGCAAATTGAAAAGGCTTTAAAAATTTATAATTTGTGCCCAAATTCCCCTCTTGACAAGGAGAAAATTTTTGTGTTAACTTGAATATAGACATGAAATCTGCCCTAAGAAGATTTAATAGTAATAAAGGTTTCACCCTCATCGAACTCCTGGTGGTAATCGGAATACTCGCAATTCTTTTGGCAATTGTTCTTATTGCTATTAATCCAGCGAGACAATTTGGTCAGGCCAATAACACACGAAGAAGAAGCGATGTAACTCAGCTTCTTAATGCAATTGGAGCTTATGCTGCGGACAACGCAGGAGTACTTCCTGCAGGAATAACAGCAACAACAAGCGCAGTTTCTAACACAGGAGCCGATCTATGCGCCGATCTGGTACAGAACTACATTCCGGCGCTTCCTCAGGATCCACAGGTAGGAACAGGGACCCAAATTACAGACTGCCTATCACCTTATGATACGGGATATACAGTTTCAAGAGATGCAGGAAATAGGGTAACAGTAACAGCACCTAACGCAGAAAACGGCGAAACAATCTCAAACACTCGCTAACTTCCAAATCTTACCATGGCAAAAAAAAGAACAGCAAGCAAACCAAAAGTTCATCATGAGAAAAACGCAAAAGCAGTTCTATCTTTTCTCATTTTATTCACGGCAGCTGTAGTTTTTTATGTTTATATTAACTATCAAAATAATCTTTCCGGAAATATTTCTCAATTATTTATGATTTTGGTAGCAGGACTGTTTGCTCTTCTGGTTGGCCTTTTGTATCTCATGAGCAACCCCCACAGAAAGTAGATTTATATCCTATAGCATTTGACTTTTGATACGATTTCTGCTAGAATTCATGCCTGTGAAAGATATAGTCGGTTCACTGAGTACAGTTTTATGGTTTGCAATGGTAGTAGCAATTTCATTTGTTATTTTATCTGTTGCGTTCATTATTACTGTGAAAAATGTGGTTGGGATCAGAATAACGTTTCCTAAATTTGACCTTCCGGAGCATATTTTAAGTAAATTTATATAAATGTTTGCTTAAGTTAACAAAAGACCCCATAAAAGTAATTTTCTCCTGTTCCAGAAGCTGTTTTTGAATATTCGGTCCTCCGAAAGCATATCCCGGAGCCATTCTGCCAGCCTTATTTACTACGCGGTGGCATGGTATTTCCTCAGGAGTTTTATTTGAATGAAGTGCATATCCTACCACTCTTGGATTTTTTAATCCGATATATTTAGCAATAATGCCGTATGTTGAAACATAACCCTTTGGAATTTTTGCAACAGCCCTGTAAACAGCCTCAAATGTATTCATCCCGTTAGAAATAACAGAAAATATTTATATTTTAATTCAGATTTGTTTAATTTAATGCCTATAAACATAAGTAATAATATCTGAATTTTTAACGGGATTCATAAAATAAAAATTAAATAGAAAAGCACAGCGACTACAATTCGATAAATACCAAAGACAATAAAAGTGTGGTTTTTAATATAATCTATTAAAAATTTTACTGCAAGTAATGCAAATATGTAGGAAGCTACAAAGCCAATGAATAAGGTTGTGAGCTCGCTGTTTGAAAAATTAAGCCTTGTGGTTGCGACATCAAGAGTAGTTGCTCCCAGCATTGTAGGAACCGCAAGGAGGAATGAGAACTCCGTTGACGTCTTTCTATTAAATCCAAGAAACAAGCCTCCTAAAATTGATGCTCCTGCGCGGGAAACTCCCGGAATTATACTTATTGACTGAAAAAGTCCAATAAAAAAAGCATCTTTGGTTGTTAGGTCTTTGAACTTACGGCTTTTTTCTTTTTGTCTGCCCCAAA
>CAZFNO010000003.1:9353-33581 GCA_964520695.1 uncultured Gammaproteobacteria bacterium
CCTGTTGAAGAGACGGGAAGAAATTCAGAAATCCCTTCAACTAAAGCTAAAATTAAGGCTTCGAGTAGTGTCACTTTAAAATTATAACAAAGAAGCTTTGAATATATCCATTTATTTAGTATCCTAAGAGTATGATGGAAAATTTGGAAAAATTGGCTCGTTTGATTCGATATTATTGTTTGCTCACCACCACAACAGCCGGCTCAGGGCACCTTACTTCATCTCTTTCAGCAGCTGACATTATGACCGCTCTTTTCTTCGGAGGATTTTTGAGGTTTGATGCTAAAAACCCGGATTATCCGCAGAATGACAGGGTAATTTTTTCAAAAGGTCATGCTTCACCCCTTTTTTATTCCCTTTGGGCTGCAGCAGGTATTTTAACAGAGAAAGAGCTTTTGACATATAGAAAATTTGGAAGTCCACTTGAAGGTCACCCAAGCATGGAATTTGCCTTTACAGAAGCACCTACGGGTTCACTTGGACAGGGGCTCTCTGTGGGCCTTGGGATGGCTCTAAATGCCAAAATGGAAGGGCTTTCATACAAGACTTATGTTTTGCTGGGGGATAGTGAAATGGCAGAGGGATCCAATTGGGAGGCTATTGGGCTGGCAGTACATTATAAATTGAATAATCTTGTAGGAATAATAGATGTTAATCGGCTTGGTCAAAGGGGAGAAACTATGCTGGGTTGGGATATTTCAGAGTATAAAAAACGCATTTCGTCTTTTGGATGGGAGGCAATAGTTTTAGACGGACATAATTTTCACGAAATTTCCCATGCATTTTCTCTTGCGCAAACCAGCAGGGATAAGCCAGTAATGTTAATTGCTAAAACTATTAAAGGAAAAGGAATTAAATTTTTAGAAAATAAGGATAATTTTCACGGAAAAGCTCTCCCCCGTGACAAGATGGGGGAGGCACTCACCTCTCTTGGTGAAATCAATTTCGGAATTCGTGGGATGATCTCAAAACCGCCAAGTTTAAAAAAAGCAGAAAATACAACTCCCCGAAGAAAAGTTTCCCGCGTCGCAGAATGGAGATTTTACAACGTCAATCATGACGTCGTAGAATCTCATAATAAACAATTAGTTTCTACGCGTAAGGCTTATGGTGATACCCTTGTTTCTCTGGCACTGGACTTCCCTTCTCTTGTTGTGCTTGATGGAGAGGTTTCAAATTCAACTTTTTCGGACAAATTTAGCGAAAAATATCCGGAGCGTTTTTTTGAAATGTATATAGCCGAGCAAAATATGACAGGTGCAGCCCTAGGTCTAGCAAGGCGCGGAAAGCTGCCTTTTGTTTCTACATTTTCTGCTTTTTGGACTCGGGCTCACGACCAGCTCAGAATGGCAGCATACGGGAGGGCTGATATAAAGTTTGTAGGAAGCCACGCCGGGGTTTCAATTGGCGAGGATGGGGCTTCCCAGATGGGGCTTGAAGATATAGGTATGTTTAGATCATTAATAGGTTCTGTTGTGCTTTATCCCTCAGATGCTTATTCCACACAAAAATTAACAGAAGAGGCTGCAAAACACAAAGGAATTGTTTACATCAGGACTACCAGGATGGAAACACCTGTTATTTATGATTCAAAGGAAGAATTTAAGATTGGGGGAAGCAAGACTCTCAAAAGCTCTAAGAAGGATAAGGTAACAGTTGTTGGAGCAGGGATAACTTTGCATGAAGCCTTGAAAGCATACGAAGAGCTAAAAAATCAAGGAATAGTAACAAGAGTAATTGATTTGTATTCCATAAAACCGGTTGATAGAGAAACAATCGAGCGGGCAGCAGATGAAACCCCTGCAATAATCGTTGTCGAAGACCACTATCCAGAAGGGGGAATCGCAGAGGCGATTCGTTCATGTTTGCCTAATTCTAAAACACCAATATACAGTTTAGCAGTTGAGAAAATGCCAAGAAGCGGATCGCCTTCGGAACTTCTTGCATACGAAGAAATTGACGCAGGAGCAATTGTTAATAAAGTAAAAGAAGTTTTGTCATGAGACGCCAGACTTCATATTTATTCAGAGTCTCACGTGATCGCTTACAAAATTTTCTTGGAGACGCTCCGCTGCCTCGGTTAGTTCCTCAAGTCCCTTCGGCGCTTCACTTGCTCTCCAGCGAAAATTTTGCAAGCTCCCAACGATTAAATTTCGACCACTTCACAAATCAAACATCATCGCCTCCTCTATGTTTGACAGTAAGTAAAATGAAATGAGATCATAAAGATATGATTAGAGTTGCAATTAACGGTTACGGGCGAATCGGACGGATGACTCACCGTGTGATTTTGGAAAAATACAAAACTAAAATTGATGTTGTTGCTATTAATGCGAGCTCGTCCACTGACCTTGCGGGCTGGGCGTATTTGTTAAAATATGATACGGCATATGGGAAGTTAAAGGATGATGTCACGACGGAGCCCTCCAAGGAATCCAAGCAAGATTTTCTTGGAAAACTCGTAATTAATAAGAGACGAAAAACGCATATTTACTCACAAAAAGATCCATCACTTCTTCCATGGGAGGATTTAAAAATAGATGTTGTAATTGAATCAACGGGCCATTTTACAAGTTTGGATAAACTAAATTTACACCTTAGGGCAGGGGCCCGAAATGTAATTTTATCGGCCCCTGCAAAAGGAGACAATATTGAAACATATGTTTTGTCTGTTAATGATTCGGATTATTCAGGCTCTAATGTTATAAGTAATTCTTCGTGTACAACAAATTGTATTACTCCTGTTGCAAAAGTAATTTCTGATAATTTTGGGATCGAAAAAGCCATGATGACAACAATTCATGGTTATACCCAAGACCAAAGGCTCCAGGACGGAGGGCATAAAGATTATAGGCGGGCCAGGGCAGCAGCTGAAAATATTGTACCCACGTCAACAGGCGCAACTCAGGCTGGCGCAAAGGCATTGCCAGAACTTGAGGGAATATTCACTGGTTTAGCAATCCGCGTTCCCGTACCTGTTGGTTCGCTTTCAGACTTTACTTTTGTTCTTAAAAAAGATGTGACAAAAGATGAAGTAAATGAAGCATTTGCGGAGGCGGCCAAATCCGCTGTTTACAAAAACATCCTTGAAGTAACAGAAGACCCCATTGTTTCATCAGACATAATTGGCAATCCGCACTCTGCGATTGTTGACCTGAGTTTGACTCAAGTTGTGGGCGGAAATATGGTAAAAGTTATTGCCTGGTATGACAATGAGTATGGATACGCTAACCGTTTAATAGAGGAGGTTTTGATGGTCGGTTCAAGACAAACCTAAATTTAGATTTTGCTATTCACTTCAGTAATTTAAATTATTGAAGTGTTATGCCCCCTCAAGACTCTTAATCTTCTCAATTCTTCGGACGTGATTGTCTGTGGGGTCAAAAGGTGTTTCAAGGAAAGCGCCAATTAAAAGTTTGGCATTATCGAAAAATGTATAGTCAGAAGCAAGGGACAGGATATTTACATCGTCATCGTTTCTTGCAGCCTTGATCTGTTCGATGTTGAAACCAAGGACGGACCTCACGCCCTTGATTTTGTTTGCAGTAATATCAACTCCTACGCCTGAACCGCAGATTACAATTCCCCTGCTGTCTTTCTCTTCTGCAACTTTTTGCGCAACTGACTTAGCATAGTCCACATAATCATCCATTGGGGCTAGTTCGTTTGCTCCTAAATCCTCCACCTGATAATTGTTGGACGAAAGCCACTGTTTTATTTCATTCTTTAGCTCAAATCCTTTATGGTCAGCCCCAATAAAAACTCTCATAATATTTAGCTTTACTTCAATGATTTAAATCATTGAAGTAGTGTTCCAAATTATATTTTTTATTTTTTCAGCCATTTTCAAAGGATTGTCTGCTTGCCAGATGTTTCGTCCAGCCGCCATACCAATTGCTCCCGAATTCATAACAGTTTGAACCATATCTAAAAAAGTGCTCTCATCTTGTTTTTCTCCACCTGAGACAACAACCTTTGTTTTTCCTGCAGACTCAACTGCCCAGGCAAGGCTCTTTTCATCTCCGGGATATTTTATTTTTATAATATCGGCTCCAAGTTCCAGTCCAAGACGCGCGGCATAAGCTGTTAATTCAGAGATACTCTTTCCTTCTGTCCCCGATCCTCTTACATACATCCAGCCAATAACCAGAATATTTTTTCCGTGCGCTTCCTGTTCGATATCCGAAAACTCTTTGAACATATCCGGTTCGTGTTTTGACCCCACATAAATAGTATATCCAACAGCCGATGCGCCAAGATTTATTGCCTCTTCTACCGAACAAATTTGCGGAGAATAAGGATCCGGATCGTCCACGAGATTTGTTTTACCGTTTAGTTTCAATATAAGCGGAACCTTTTGAACAAATTCTGTACCTGAATAATATTTTTCTGCAGTTCCCTTTTGAAAGATTACTGCGGTAAAGTTTCCGTCAACTGCAATTTCAAGTATATTTTGAGGATTTACATTTTCATCATTGAAATCAGTCGGGCCGTGTTCCATGCCCTGATCATAGGCTAAAAAGAGTGCTTTCCCGTTTCTTGTAATTTTTGATATATCAACCATAGTTTTCGCTCGGGGTCCTGCCACTCGTTTCCGCACCCGAGCGTGCTCGTTCACGAAACACTGACATCCGCGCTGTCGGGAGCCCTTCCACTCCTGTCACCCCTCGCTTTATATTTTACTCGCTTTAAGATTATCGTAACTTTTGAATTTTTCCTCAATCGCCTCTTTTGTTAAAAGTCCTTCCTGAGAGCCGATTTTTTTAATAACACTATCTGCATTTAGTGTTCCATATTTCATGCACTCGGAAATCTCATTTCCGTTAAGGTAACCGTACAAAAAGCCGGATGCATATGAGTCACCTGCTCCTGTTCTCTCAAAAGGTTTGCCCCCAATTACACCAATCTGAAATATATCACCATTTAAGTCCATTGCATATGATCCATTGATACCGTCTGTAATTACTACATTTCCTACACCAAATTCTTTTATTTTTTTTAAAAGAGTTTTTATATCAGGGTCTGTTTCTTTTAACAGAATTTGTGCTTCCTGCACATTTAAAAAAAGTACGTCTATATAAGATAGAATTCTTATTAAATCATTTCTTGTTTCCATAAGCTGTCTTGTTCCCGGATTGAGCGCAAATTTTTCTTCTCTACACTCACTAAATACTTTCTCATAAGCCTTTTGCCAATTTCCTCTTACGCTTGCCAAAAAGACTAATTTAGAATGTAGGGTTCCAATCTCCAAATCTATTCCAAGAGGATTTTTCTCTTCAAGAATTGTTCTTTCACCATCATAACTCAAAATTATATTAAAAAAGGGATTTATAGTTTTTTCTCTTTTTAAAAATGTTTGATCTACGCCTTCTTTTGTAAGAGTGGCAGGTATTTTCTCTGATAATTCATCGCTACCAATTTCTGCTGCAAGAGAGGCCGTAAAACCAAGACGGGAGAGCCCAACAGACACATTGCAGGCATTTCCTCCTAAAGCAATTGTGTACTGATCAACAGGCACTTTTTCTCCCAATGCGAACGATATATGGTTAGAAAATTTATCATAACTGAATTTTTGAAGCTTTTGAAGCATTATAAAGACATCTATTGTTGTTGATCCAACGCAAAGGACATCAATGTTTTTATTTTCACTCATCATTTTGAGTTTATTAAATATCCCAACGATTTACAATGTTTCTTCTTTTTTTATTTTCGGAAAACTCAGAAAACTCGGTATATCAGAATATCAGAGTTTCAGAAGTTCCGATTTACTGACTTACTGATCGTCTGATTAAACTGAGATACTGAGTAATCATCTGATATTCTGAGCTCTTGAGTTTTCTGATCTTGGTTTGCAAAAGTAAGCTCAAATCTTTAGAATTGAATTATGTTTTTTAGAAAATCCGAGAAAGAGCTTGAAGAAATCAAGCCCAGGAAAAAAGAAGAAGAAAGTCAGTGGCAATGGGATAAAAAAAGAATTCTAATAACTCTTTTTTTTGCGTTGGTTTTGGGACTTATTGCATGGGAGCTGAAGGGTATTTTTGTGCCGGAAAATTCCGGAATTTTGGGAGAAAAATCCGAAATAAAAGAGGTCGAAAAGCCGGATATAAAAGCGCCAAATATTAATTTCTCGCAAGATTTAGGATCAGCGCTGGAAGAAATTAGAAAGAATGTAAGTGATCTTTCTCCAGAGGAGATAGCATCATCCTCACCCCAGGTTCAGAAAGTCATAAATGATATTGGAAAAATCAAAAATTTACCGGTAGATCGCGCAAGAGACGCCTGCATAAATATTTGTTCCGCGCTGTAAAAATGGAAGAATTAAATTCAAGAATCACCAAAGTACTGAAAAAGATTGACATTGAGAAAAAAAAATTGCTGTTAAAACAAATAGAGGCAGAGGTAGCAGTTCCTGATTTTTGGAAAGACCCCCAAAAGGCCTCATCTAAAATGAAACAAATGGCCACGCTTGCACGCGAAATTGAGCAGGCGGAAAAACTCAAAAGACTTTTTGATTCCGGGGATGTAAAAGAAGCCGAGAAACTTGCAGAAGAACTTGAGGTATTTGTTTATTTTTCCGCAGAATACGATAAGAGTTCAGCCATCATTTCTATTCATGCAGGACAAGGGGGAGTTGAGGCAATGGACTGGGCCCAAATGCTTTACAGAATGTATGCGCGATTTTGCGAGAGGAAAGGATTTTCAATTGAGACAATTGAAGAAACCCCCGGAGAGGAGGCAGGACTTAAAAGTATAGTTTTTTTAGCTGAGGGAAATTTTGCCTACGGTTTTCTAAAATATGAGGCGGGGGTTCACAGGCTTGTCAGGCAATCTCCTTTCAATGCCGATAAACTCAGGCAAACCTCCTTTGCTCTTGTTGAAGTCGTCCCTGAAATTGAAGAAAGCTCCGAGATCTTGTTAAGAGAGGAAGATCTGGAATGGGACTTTTACCGTTCGAGAGGGCACGGTGGGCAAAACGTAAATAAAGTATCAACTGCGGTAAGACTCAAGCACAAACCCACGGGAATTGTGGTTTCTGCCCAATCCCAAAGACATCAGGGGCAAAACAGAGAATTTGCCCTAAAACTTCTCACAGGAAAACTCTGGATTATTGCAGAGGAGGAGAGAAAAAAGAAGGAGGCTGCGCTTAAAGGTGGATATAAAACGCCCGGTTGGGGAAATCAGATCCGCTCATATGTCCTTCATCCTTATAAAATGGTTAAAGATCTAAGAACAGGATATGAAACGTCAAATCCGCAGGAAGTTTTAGACGGAGGCTTGGACGAATTAATAGAAGCGGAACTTCGAGAACTTTAGTCTTGTCGGGCATTTTATGGACGGTCCTCAGAAATATTATTATGTCAGTCTAAGTTAGAAATAGTTTTTTGTTAAATCTTAAAATATGCTAAAAAGGAATTTTTAAAAGCAAATAACAGACCTCAGGCATATTATAATTATATGATTTTTAGATTGTTGTGTCGATCTATTCTAGGACTGTCCCTATTCGATTGTGGGACAGTTTTGCTTGATAAAAAGTTCCAAATGTGCTTTACTTAAAAGAGTTTTTAAATATGGAAGAAAAGCAAAAGAAAAACACCGAAGAACAGCTTGTTCGTCAGTTTGGTTCTTCAAAAAAAAGTTCCCCAAAGCCTAAAATAACCGGATTTTTAATTGTTCTTGCCGTACTTGGATTATTCAGCGGAATATTGATAGCAAAAGGAACTGTTGGAGAGCCCATCACCTCTTTTGAAGATGTTGAGGCGGAAGATATCGAAGCAGGCACAGAACTTGGTTCAGGAGATAGAGACGTATTTAAAGATACGGCAGAAGGGGTGCTAAAAGAAGGAGGGATTGACAGTGAGGGCCAATACCACCTGGAGCGTCCGGGAGGAGAAAGCCAGAATGTTTATCTTACCTCTTCTCTTGTTGATTTATCTCTTGTTAAGGACAGAAAAATAAAAGTATGGGGAGAAACTTTTGCTTCCGAAAAAGCCGGCTGGCTTATGGATGTGGGACAAGTCGAAGTTTTAGAATAGCTCCATTTTCTTATTAGATAAAATGATTAGCCTTGAGAATGTTTCAAAAAAATTTGGCACAGGAACTTTTGGAGTATCGGATATCACACTTGGTGTTGACAGGGGCGAATTTGTTTTTTTAGTAGGGCCGACAGGATCCGGAAAAACTACAATCTTTCGACTTTTAATTCGTGAAATACTTCCCACACAGGGTACAATTGTTGTCAATAGCTGGGACCTTGTAAGACTTCCTGATAAAAAAGTTGCTGACCTTAGAAAAAAAATAGGAGTCATATTTCAGGATTTAAAGCTTCTTTCAGACAGAACTATTCTTGAGAACACTACGCTTCCTTTGGATATAGCAGGCGTAAAACCGGATGAAGCCATAAGACGTGCAAAAGAAACACTGGAACGCGTTGGAATTATTGAACACATGGATAAATTCCCGGTCCAGCTTTCAGGCGGGGAAGTTCAAAGAGCTGCTATTGCAAGAGCGCTTATTCTTAGCCCTGAAATTCTACTTGCAGACGAACCAACAGGAAACCTTGATGATCAAACTTCATGGGAAATTGTCAAACTCCTCTCAGAGATAAATGAATCCGGAACGACAGTTTTAATGGCAACGCATAGTGTGGATATAGTAAGAAAACTGGATAAAAGAATAGTCGAGCTGAGTGAAGGAAAAGTTGTCAACGATAAGAAAGGGAAACACATTAAGGCAAAAACAGAAGAAAAGCATGAGGATGAAAAAGATGAGCCGGAAAAAATTGAGAAAGAAAAAGAAAAATCAAAAGAGGTCAAAAAGGCTACAGACGAAAAAAAAGACGAAGACGAAGATGGTAAAAAAGAAGCTGAGGAAAAATCAATAACAGCTGATTTTGAAAAAGCCCTAAAAGAATAAATATGAAATTCCTAAGAATCACATGGAGAAACATTAGGAGGTCTCCTTATCAGGCGATTGCCGCGATATTTATAATGTCTCTTACTTTTCTGGCCTTCTCACTCTTTGCTTTAATAATATACGGCTCAACCAAGACAGTTAATTATTTCGAATCCAAGCCCCAGGTGACTGCGTTTTTTAAAGATGAAGCAGGACAAGAAGAGATAACATCACTGCAAAAATCCTTAAGCGAGTCAGAACTAATTGCATCGGTGAAGTTTATTTCAAAAGAAGAAGCCCTTAAGATTTATACGGAGCAGAATAAAAATGACCCGCTTCTACTCGACCTTGTAACAGCAGATATCCTTCCCGCATCTTTGGAGATAGCCACCTATAGCATTGATGATCTGTCGCTTGTTTCAGATACGCTTAAAAAATCAGAAATTGTTCAGGAGGTTGTTTTTCAAAAGGACGTAGTAGCAACGTTAACAGCGTGGACAGCGGCTATAAGAGGAATCGGATTTTTTATAGTTGCTGTTTTATCCTTAATTTCAATTTTTATTATGGTAACAATAATTGGAATAAAAGTTTCTCAGAAAAAAGAAGATATAGAAACAATGAAGTTAATAGGTGCCGGAAACTGGTACATAAGATGGCCTTTTATACTTGAGGGAATATTCTATGGCCTTTTAGGTGCCGTCATAGGCTGGGTGATTTCAATGGGCATATTTTTCTGGACAACACCTTATCTCTCTTCATTCCTCCGAGGTATTCCTGTTCTTCCTATTTCCATTTTTTTCCTGTTAGGTTTGCTTGGGCTTCAGGTGCTTCTTGCGATACTTCTTGGAGCATTCTCAAGCTATGTTGCGGTCCTGAGATACTTAAGAAAGCGATAGCTTGTGTAGTTATCCCCATTTTTGATATTCTAAAACTTAGGCTAAATAAGCTTATAATATATTTATAGATGAGAAACAACAAAAAAGATATTTTGAAGAATAAGATATTTAAATATGTAATTTCTGTTTTTATTTTTATTATTTTTTTTGTAGTAAGCATAGGGACTCTTGGCGCTCAAACTCCATCCCCATCTCCGCCATCTTCCTCTCAAAGACTTGAAGAAATCCAGAGGCAAATTAACGAGACCCAGGCCAAGATTAACGAACTTGAAGGACAGAAAAAAACACTCTCTTCTCAAATTGCTGTAATTGATGGTCAGATACGACTTTCAGAACTCAAGATCCAGTCAACTGAAGCACAAATTTCGGATTTAACACTAGACATTGATACTGCAAATAAAAAAATAAGCTCACTTGAGAAATCACTGGACAATCTTTCAAAGGTTTTGGTCAATAGGATAAAAGCTACATACATGATAGGCTCCGCTCCTTCTTTTCAGATGCTCCTCTCATCTAATAGCGTATCCGATTTTGTAACGCGCGCAAATTATTTAAGGCTTGCCCAAGCCCATGACAAGAAATTGATTTATGAAACAGCTCAGGCAAAGAACGATTATCAGAACCAAAAAGAAATTTTTGAAGATAAAAAATTGGAAGTAGAAAAGCTACAGCGGGATCTGGAGATTTATACAGCACAGCTTGACAAAGACAAAGGAGGAAAACAAGAGCTTTTAGCAGTAACAGCAAGTGATGAGAAAAAATTCCAGGATATACTTTCCCGCCTGCGAGCAGACGCAGCATCAATTAATGCGGCAATAGGAAATGTTGGGGGATTGATCGGTACAGTAAATAAAGGCGATGTTATAGCATCTGTTGGTTCTTCAGGCTGTTCTACCGGCCCACATCTCCATTTTGAAGTTTTTACCGATGCAAGAGTTGAGGCAGGACGTATTATCGGAAATAGAGTAGATCCGAAGTCTTATCTTGAGAACGGGGCCTATCAACAGCCTGTTCCCGGATACCCAGGGAGCGTTACCACATGGTATGGAGAGGTATATTTCTTAGGTACTCATACAGGGATAGATATTGCTAATCCGTTTGGGACGCCAATTAGAGCTATGGAGGGAGGAGATGCATATTTCACCTCAGCTCCGTGTAATATTTACTTTGCCGGAGGTTCCTCTTTGGGCAAAGGGATTATAGTTGACCATAAAAACGGCCTTGTTACGCTTTACTGGCACATACCGTAAAAAGCTAAAAACTAAAAGCTCAAAACTGGAAATTAATTATTTAGAAAATCAAAGTTCAGTCTAAAAATAGTAAATGAAAAAGCAAATTTTTGCTTTAGTAATTTGTTTGATATTTCTCAATTTCGGCAGGAGTATATCTTTCGCAGCGCCCCTAATTAATGAATTTTCTTCAAACACATCTCCTGACTGGATAGAAATTTATAACAGCGGGAACGAAACTGTGGACCTATCGCTTTACAGAATAAGAGACTTAACCGCAAATAATAAGTTGGATCTTTCAGGCAGTCTTGAGCCGGGCGGATTTGCAGCATTTGATTGGTCTAATAAGCTAAATAACTCGGGGGATTTAATAAAACTTGTTCTTTCTTCAGACGAGTCAGTAATAGATCAAGTAACATACGGTGATCAGGGCGGTTTGGTTTCTCCGAATTCGAATCAAACCGGAGGAAGAGATCAGGACGGAGGCGGAGAATGGGTTTTGTTTGAATCTTCCTCAAAAGGATCTTCAAACAACTCATCTACTGTCTATGTTCCGCCTACACCCACGCCAACTCCACTCCCAACTCCTACAAAAACCCCAAAACCAACCAAAATCCTAACTCCGACAAAATCTTCAAATACTTCAACTTCTGTTAAATCTGCTACATCAGTTAGCACAACAACTGGTTCGGATAAAATAGTTTATGATGTGTCGCCAAGTTCTTCTATTTCTGGTAAAATATCGCGCAGTTTTGAATTGGGAACAAAGACTGCAAAACTGGCAGAAAAATCAGAAGAAAAAGAGCCGTCAGATGAAGTTTCGGTCCTGGGTATAAAAAGTTCAAATATATCTCTCATTACTGTTTTGGGCGGATTAATTTTCTTACTAATTGGAGGAGGACTTGTCTTGTACAAATATAAATATGATATTTATGAAAAAATATTTAACAGAAAGTAGCAGGCAGACTTTTGAGCTTGGAAAAAGATTTGCCTCAAAATTAAACGGCGGAGATGTTTTGCTTCTTTTTGGAGAGCTCGGAGCGGGAAAAACAACTTTTGTGCAAGGCCTGGCAAAAGGACTGGGAATAAAAGACAGAATAATTTCTCCAACTTTTATTTTAATAAGACAATACAAAATTCCTCACCCCACCTCTCTCCTAAAAGGAGGGGGAAATGATAGGAAAAGTTCTCGACAGGCTCGAACAGGAAATTTATACCATATAGATCTGTATAGAATTGAAAATCCCCAGGATTTGATTAGTTTGGGACTTTCGGAAATATTCGAAGACCCGGCATCGATAACCGTAATTGAGTGGGCAGACAGACTTAAAAATTTCAAAACTACAAAAGGATATAGAATATTTTTTAAACATTTGGAAGGAAACAGAAGAGAAATAAAAATTGAAAAGTTATGAATTTAGAAAAAGCGATTGAAATAATTAGGCAGGGCGGAATTATAATCTTTCCTACAGATACAGCATTTGGGATTGGGTGCAGGATTGATAAAGAGGAATCTGTTAGAAAATTAAACAAAATGCTCAAAAGACCTAATGGCATGCCTTCTCCGGTTCTGTTTGATTCGATAGAAAGAGTTTCGCAGTATGTTCGAATTAAACCAAAAGTAAGGAAGTTAATGGATAACTATTGGCCGGGAGCACTTACTCTAATACTGCACTGTAATAGAGTGAAAGTGCCAAGCTCGGTTCGCGGAGAGGGAAGAACGCTTGGGGTGAGGATCCCTGATCATGAGGTTCCAATAAAGCTTATAAAAGTAGCAGATATACCAATTATAGGAACATCAGCCAACTTCCATGGAGAGAAAACCCCTTTTAAATTTTCGCAACTGGACAAAAGGCTTATAAAACTAGTAGACTTGTGTTTAGAAGGGGAAACTAGCGCAGGTTCGGCTTCAACTGTAGTTGATTGCACAAGTAACCCTTGGAAAATTATCAGGCAGGGGGAAGTCCTTCCTGATATATGAAAAAATTAATTATAGATACGACTGATAGTAAAAAAACCACAATAAAACTTCAGCTTGGTAAAGATATTTACGAAGCCGCGGAAGAAAACGTTCCAAAATCCCAAGTCGCTTTAATTCTTATTGACAGGCTATTTAAAGACCATCAGATTAAACCTAAAGATATAGAAGAGATAGAAGTGAGTACCGGTCCGGGGTCATTTACGGGAACAAGGGTTGGAGTATCTATTGCAAACGCCCTGGGATTTGGATTAAATATCCCCGTAAACAGAAGCAAAAAAAAGCAGGCTCTTCCAAAATACTTCTGATATACTAAATATATGAGGGATTTTTTTTACTGCCTAATTTTTCCCCATCCTTCAAATAATCACAGGGCGCGCGTTCTGCATCCCAAAATTCTTCTATTTTTTATCTCATTTTTTATAATAAGTTCTTTGTTTTTTTCATCAAACTTAAATCCTTTAGGATCTCGTATTAAAGTGTTTGCAGAAGTTTCAATCCTGGAACTTTTTAACCTCACTAATGAAAAAAGGGCTGCCCTGGGTCTTTCAGAGCTTACTCTCAATGATCAATTATCCCAAGCTGCTGAACTGAAAGCAGAAGATATGCTGTCGAAAGATTATTGGGCGCATAACGCTCCTGACGGAACAACTCCATGGGTATTTATTAAAGGAGCGGGTTATAGCTATGTTTATGCAGGCGAAAATCTGGCAAGGGGGTTTAAGGAATCGGATGATATAGTAAATGCTTGGATGGCGTCAGAGACTCACAGAGCAAATATTTTATCTCCCAGATATAAAGATATTGGATTTGCAGTTAAATCAGGAATTTTAAATGGAGAAGAAACTATTCTTGTTGTTCAGGAGTTTGGAAGCAGAAGCGTTCTTTCCGGAGTTAATGAAGTGCCAAAAAATACTGAATTGGGCTCTGAAACAAACAATGTTTCAGGAATAAGTTTATATGGCAACTTAACAAAATTGCCAACTCTTTCAACTTCATCTCAGATAGTAATGTTTGTACTTGCTGCTTTTATAGCGGTATTTATTCTTGATTTAATATATATAAAAAGAAAAAAGATTATACGTTTTGCCGGGCACAATGTGGATCATGTGATTTTTCTGGGTGTTGTTATGTTTGTAATTATAATACTTAATTCAGGGGTAATTATATAATGAAAACAGACAGAGAACATATTTTATACTATATTTCGCTTCTTGGCATTTTTGGATTAGGGCTTTTCCTGTTTGTTTACTTTTCGCCTCAAAGGGATTTACAGATGATTATATTTGCGGGAATGAGCGTAGTGTATGTTTTGACAGGGATAATACACCATATTATAAACCACGATCTGGTATTAAAAATTGTGATAGAATATGTACTTATTGCAGCACTTGGTATGACTGCAGCCTATTTTATTCTTAAAGGAGGATTTGGATTTTAATGAAGGGAATAATTCTTGCGGGAGGACTCGCAACAAGACTTAGGCCGCTGACTCTTGTAACCAATAAACACTTACTTCCTGTTTATAATAAGCCAATGATTTATTATCCAATAACTGCTATGGCAAAAGCAGGAATCGAAGACGTACTTATAACTAGTTCCAAAGACCATTCGGGGCATTTTGAAGACTTGTTAGGCAGCGGTAAAGAATTTGGGTTAAAACTGATCTATGCGACACAAGAAAATCCAAAAGGGGGAATATCTGATGCAATAATGCTTGCTGAGGAATTCGCAGGCGGGGAATCAATTCTTGTAATTTTGGGAGATAATATTTTTAATTATGACCTAGGAGATATCAGGAAAAAATTTGAACATCAGGGAAATGGGGCAGTTGTTTTTGGTCTAAGGATGCCGACAAAATCAGGTCAGTACGGCGTAATTGAAATCGATAAAAACGGAAGCGTTTTATCTATTGAAGAAAAACCCCAGAATCCAAAATCAGATATTGCACAAACAGGAATTTATATTTATGACAAAAGTGTATTTGAAAAAATAAAAAAATTATCTCCGTCGGAAAGAGGGGAGCTCGAAGTCACAGATTTAAATAATCTCTATTTAAAGGATGGAAATTTGAAGTGTGAATTGATTGACTGGTGGATTGATGCAGGCACCTCATATGATGAACTGCTGCGCGCAAACAATATGGTTGCTGAAAAAGTAAAAGCAGGCGAACTTGATTAATTTATGAAACTTCTTGTAACTGGCGGAGCGGGATTTATTGGCTCCAACTTTATTCTTTATTGGATTAAAAACCATCCTGATGATCAGATAATAAATTTCGATAAGCTGACTTATGCAGGAAACTTAGAAAACTTAGCAAGCGCAGAGGGCAATCCCAATTATAAGTTTGTTAAAGGCGATATAGTGCAAGTTAGCGAAGTAGATCCTGTTATGGCAGGAATTGATGTAGTAGTGCATTTTGCAGCGGAGAGCCATGTAGATAGATCGATTCTGGGGCCAGCGCCTTTTGTTTTATCTAATATTGTTGGGACACAAGTTTTACTTGATTCTGCCAGAAAAAATAACGTTAAACGCTTTCATCATATATCAACAGACGAGGTGTTTGGAGAGCTCAATTTGAATGATACGAGTAAATTTAATGAACAAACAAATTATAACCCCAGAAGCCCCTATTCAGCGACTAAGGCCGGCTCAGACCATCTTGTTCGCGCCTATTATTTTACTTATGGTTTGCCCATAACGATCACTAATTGTTCAAATAATTTCGGCCCTTACCAGTTTCCTGAAAAATTTATACCTTTAGCAATCACAAATTTAATTGAAGACAAAAAAATTCCTGTTTATGGAGACGGACTTTACGTTCGTGACTGGCTATATGTTGAAGATCATTGCCGTGCAATTGATTTGGTTCTATCTAAGGGGAAAATAGGCGAAACGTATTTGGTGGGGGGAATGACAAAACTTTATTCAAACATCGAAATTGCTAAAAAAATAGTCAGTCTTTTAGGTAAGGACGAAAGCTATATTGAATTTGTGAAAGACAGACCCGGCCATGACAGACGCTATGATGTCGACTGGTCAAAAATCAAAAATCAACTTGGATGGGAGCCGAAGTATCAGTTTGATCATTGGCTTTCTGAAACAGCTGATTGGTACCAAGCAAATGAAGATTGGTGGAAGAAAGTAAAAAGCGGGCAGTATCAAAAATATTACGAAAAACAATACGGAAATGGATCCCGTTAGAAGCCGCGATCGCAGGGCATCTAATAGGTAATTAGATAAGTTAATTATGAGAAGAAAACCATCCTTAAAAGAAAGGAAGTATAGGCAGATCGCGATCTGCTTCTAAACGGGATGGATAAGCCCCAAATAATAGGAATTGGACTGGACGGATTAATTGGTTCAAGAATACAAGAATTACTCTCCCGCGAATTTGATTTTGTAAGCCTAAAGCATTCTGATGGAATCGATATAACCAACCCCGCAACAATAGCAGTTATTAAAGAATATGAAGATGCAGATTATGTATTGCACTTGGCAGCTAAATCTAATGTTGACGCATGCGAAAAGGACAAGGAGGCAGGAGAAGAAGGGGACGCTTGGAAGATTAATGTCCAGGGCACAAAAAATGTGGCAGAAATTTGCAGAGAATCAGGAAAAAAGCTCATTTATTTTTCTACGGACTTTGTTTTTAATGGATCAAAGGAAAAAGACGAGTCATACTCTGAAGATGAACTGCCGGATCCCATAAACTGGTATGGTCAGACAAAATATCAGGGTGAGTTAGCAGTTGAACAAAGCGGAGCAGATTATTTAATTGCAAGGATATCATACCCTTATAGAAAGTCATTTGCAGTAAAAAAAGATTTTTTCAGAATTATTAAAGAATCTCTGGAAAAAGGGCAAAAAATAAATGCGGTTGAGGACCAGTATTTCAGCCCGACTTTTATAGACGATATCGCAAATGCTATACAATTTCTTATTACAAATGATTTAATGGGAATTTATCATATTGCTGGTAAAGACTATGTTTCTCCGCTTGAAGCGTCTTTAAAAATTGCGGAAATCTTTGGTTTTTCAAAAAATTTGATAGAAAAAACAACAAGAGAAAAATATTTTGCGGGGAGAGCGCCAAGACCATTTAATTCCACTCTTAAAAATGATAAAATAGAAAGGTTAGGAATTGGAATGAGGAGTTTTGAAGAGGGTTTGCTGGAAATAAAGAAACAATCTGAAACCCTTTAAGGCTCCTTAATTTTTTAAAAACTTTTATGACAATTACTTTTATAGGACATGGTTATGTGGGGCTTGTAACAGCCGCTGTTTTTGCCGATTTTGGAAACAAAGTTTACGTAATTGGACACACAAAAGAAAAGATAGAAAAATTAAAAAAAGGAATTATTCCAATATACGAACAGGGACTTTCAGAACTTGTTAAAAGAAATATTGACGGGGGAAGGCTAAAATTTACCCTTGATTACGTACCGGCAATCCCCGAATCTGATGTTGTTTTTATAGCTGTTGGAACACCAACAACGCCAACAGGAGATGCTGATTTATCATCAGTTCTTACTGTTGCAGAGAAAATAGGCAGAAATATTAAAGGTTTTACTATAGTTGCAACAAAAAGTACCGTACCAACAGGTACAAATAAAAAAGTCCAAAAAATATTAGCCGATATTAAACCAAAGGATTCAGAAGTGAGATATGCATCGGTTCCGGAATTTTTAAGGGAAGGAACAGCAATTTCAGATACTCTTCATCCTGATAGGATTGTAATTGGAACTCAAGATAAAAAAGCTCAAGAAATACTTATTAAACTTCATGAGCCCATTAAGGCTCCGGTTATATTAACAAATTTTGAAACAGCAGAGCTTATTAAATATGCAGCAAATTCTTTCTTGGCGCTTAAAATTTCTTACGCAAATTCTATAGCAAAACTGGCTGAACATGTTGGGGCAGATGCAGTAAAAGTGCTGGAAGGAATTGGAATGGATAGAAGAATTGGAAACCTTTTCCTATCCCCTGGACCAGGTTACGGGGGGAGCTGTTTTCCTAAAGATGTAAGAGCTTTAATCTCCCTTGGCAAAGATAAAGGATATACTTTTACACTCCTTGAGGATGTTGAAAATATTAATCATCAAATGAGGCGTGATATTGTTATCAAAGCCAGAAAAATATTAGGCGATTTATCAGGAAAAAAAATTGGCATATTGGGACTCGCGTTCAAACCAAACACAGATGATATGAGAGACTCTCCCTCAATTGATATTATAAGTATTTTAAAAAATGACGGTGCCAAAATTACAGCTTATGACCCGGTTGCGATTGAAAACGCAAAAAAAATACCGCTTCCAGTAAATTTCGCCAAGGACGAATACGGGTGTGCGAAAGATGCAGATCTTCTAATTCTTGTAACTGACTGGAATGAATTTAAAAAAATAGATTTTAAAAAAATAAAAAAACTTATGAAACAGCCAAATGTCATTGATAGCAGGAATATTTATGATCCCCAGCAACTTAAAAAACTAGGATTTACATATATTGGTGTAGGAAGATAAACTATTTGCTCGTCTATTTCCGATAACGTGTGGGTTGGATAAAAATTATGAAAAAAGCATTGATTACCGGTATTTCTGGATTCGCAGGCTCATATCTTTCAGAAAACCTGGTGGACAACGGATACCGGGTTTCAGGCAGTTTCTTAACCGAAGACAGCTTAAAAAATTTACCAAACAAGGATAAATTAAGCCTTCATAAGGTTAATCTTCTGGAAGAGTCCTTGGTCGACAGGCTGATAAAAGAAACAAAACCAGATTATGTTTTTCACCTAGCAGCACTAACTTCGCCAGGCATTAGTTTTGATAACCCAAAAGATACTTTTATAAATAATATTTCCGCCCAAATTAACTTGCTTGAGTCAATTAGAAAAAACAATTTATTAGATACAAAAATACTTATTGTTTCCTCAGCGGAAGTTTATGGTTTGGTATCAGAGGAAGATTTACCAATAGACGAGGACACAAGATTTAATCCGGCAAATCCATATGCTGTTTCAAAGCTTGCCCAGGACTTTTTAGGTTTGCAATATTTTCTGTCATATAAGCTTAATATAGTTAGAGTACGGCCATTTAATCACATAGGACCTGGACAATCGCCTGATTTTGTAGTCTCTTCTTTTGCAAAAAGAATTGCAGAGATTGAGAGGGGAAAAGAAGAAGTTATGAGAATCGGCAATCTCACGTCAAAAAGGGATTTTACAGACGTAAAAGATATGGTTGAGGCATACCGTTTGGCTCTTGAGAAAGGAAAAGCAGGAGACGTTTATAATCTTGGCTCAGGTAGATCATGGGAGATATCAGAGATATTAAAAAAGCTCATCGGGCTTTCAAAATCAGAAATTAAAACAATTGAGGATCCTACCCTTTTAAGGCCCTCTGATAACCCGGAATTGGTGTGCGACTATTCGAAGTTTGAAAAATTAACAGGATGGCAACCTCAAATACCGATTGAAAAAACACTCGTTGATACGCTAAACTATTGGAGAAATAATATCTAATATGCCAAGAGCATTAATAACAGGAATCACCGGTCAAGATGGATCATACTTGGCCGAATTTTTACTAAAAAAAGGCTATAAGGTTTACGGTCTGACCCGAAGAACAAGCACTGTTAATAACGAAAGAATAAAACATATTGAAAATGATCTAGAACTTGTGCAGGGAGATTTGCTTGATCAAAGTTCTCTTGTTGAAGCGATTACAACGTCTGAGCCGGATGAAATATACAATCTTGCAGCCCAGTCTTTTGTTAAGACTTCCTGGAACCAGCCGGTTTTAACAGGAGAGTATACGGGGCTTGGCGTGACCAGAATGCTTGAGGCAATAAGAAGCGTTAATGCAAAAATAAAGTTTTATCAGGCGTCCTCCTCTGAGATGTTTGGAAAAGTTACCCAGAGTCCTCAAAAAGAAACAACCAGGTTTCATCCGAGGAGTCCGTATGGAGTTGCAAAAGTATACGGGCACTATATCACCCAAAACTACAGGGAAAGTTATGATATATTTGCATGCTCTGGAATTCTTTTTAACCACGAAAGCCCCCGTCGCGGACTTGAGTTTGTTACCAGAAAAATAAGCCACGCTGTTGCCAGAATCAGTCTTAACAAACAGGAAAAGCTTGAGCTCGGAGACCTCAGTCCCAAGAGGGATTGGGGATTTGCGGGCGATTATGTTGAGGCAATGTGGCTTATGTTACAGCACAAAAAGGCAGATGATTTTGTAATTGCTACAGGAGAAAATCATAGTGTTGAGGAGTTTGTTGAGATAGCTTTTTCTACAGTTGGAGTCTCTGATTGGAAAAAACATGTAGTAGCGAATGTGGAAAATCACATGAGGCCGGCAGAAGTAGACTATTTGATTGGAGATGCCTCAAAAGCAAAAAGCGAATTGGGATGGGCACCTAAAACGAGTTTTAGGCAGCTGGTTGAAATGATGGTAAAGGCTGATCTTGAATCAGAAAAAAGGAATAAGGCGTAATGCAAACAGTTCTTATTGCAGGCGGCGCAGGTTTTATTGGTTCTCATCTGTGTGAATCTATACTTTCAGATGGGTATAAAGTGGTTTGTGTTGATAATTTAATAACCAGCGTTGAAGAAAATATAACCGGTCTAAAATTAAATCCTAATTTCAGATTTGTTAATCACGATATTACCAAACCATTACCAAATGATATATCGGCAGACGCTGTATTTCATCTAGCAAGTCCGGCGAGCCCAAATCGCCACAGTAAAATAAGCTACCATTCATTGCCCGTTGAGTCAATGTATGCAAACACAGTTGGGACATTTGAACTGCTAAAATTTGCGCAAAGAAATAAAGCTAAATTTCTATTTGCATCATCATCCGAGGTTTACGGTGATCCGCTTGAACATCCGCAAAAAGAAGAATATAGGGGAAATGTATCAACTACAGGTCCAAGATCTGTTTATGATGAAGCAAAAAGAATGGGAGAGACTATAACTTCGTATTTCTGGAGAAAAAAAGGCGTTGACGGCCGGATAGCAAGAATTTTCAATACCTATGGTTCAAGAATGATGAGAGATGACATGAGAATGATAGTAATGTTTATCACTCAGGCGTTAAAAAATGAACAGATTACTGTATTTGGGAACGGCAATCAAACAAGGTCGCTCTGCTATATCGACGACACAGTACTGGGACTGTCTAAATTAATGTTTGAAGAAAATACCAGAGGGCAGGTCATAAACATTGGTTCTTCGGAGGAACACAGCGTTTTGGAATTTGCAAATATTATAAAAAAAGCTGCTAACTCTGAAAGCGAAATTATTTTTAGTGAAAAGTTGCCCGAAGATGATCCAATGAAAAGAAGACCGGATATCTCAAAAGCTAAAAAATTAATATCTTGGGAACCAAAAGTAGGCTTGGAGGACGGACTTAAAAAAACAATACAATATTTTAGAGAGGAACATAGCTAAATAGTTAAATGGTTAATTGAAAAGTTTTTATTAAACAATTTAGCTATTTTAACCATTCTGACCATTTTAGCCATGTGGCATTTTTTATGAAAAAAGCAGTTATTATTATTCCAACATATAATGAGCGGGGAAATATAGAAAGACTCATAGAGATCTTGGAAAAAGATATATTTCCCCAAATCAAAAAATATGAGACGAACATTCTTGTTGTCGATGACAATTCTCCGGATGGTACTGCTGATGTTGTCAGAGAGCTTACGAAGAAATGGGAAAATATAAAACTAAATGTTGGTAAAAAAGAGGGTCTGGGAGCAGCTTATGTCAGGGGAATGGATTTTGCCGTTAAAAAAATGGAAGCAGATGTTTTATTTGAAATGGACGGGGATTTATCTCACGATCCTTCAAAAATTCCAACGTTTCTTAAAAAGATTGATGAAGGATTTGATCTGGTTATCGGTGCACGCTATATAAAAGGAGGATCAATTCCTAATAATTGGGGAATACACCGAAAAATATATTCAATAGTTGGCAATTTAATTGTAAGGATGATTTTGATGCGATTCTGGCATCATGATTGGACATCCGGATACAGAGCGCTTAAAAAGGAAGTGTTTGAAAAAATAAAACCGGAACTCCACGGATTCAAAGGATACACTTTTCAGGTTTCATTTTTGCACAAAGCAATCGCTCGCGGGTATAAAGTAACAGAGGTACCGTTTCATTTTACAGATAGAACTCTGGGTAAATCAAAAATTGCGCCGAGGGAATATATTTTTGATCTTTTAAAGTATGTAATAAAAGCAAGAATTATAGAACTTGTCCATTCTCCTTTTTTAAAATATGCAATTACCGGATTTATAGGATTTCTTATAAATGCAGTAACCCTTGAAATATTTGCGGAAATATTTAAATTAGCTCCTCCTATTGCAGCAGCGCTGTCTGCAGAGCTTTCCATAATTTGGAATTTTATTGTTAATAATTTCTGGGCATTTGGACAGCATAAAATCACTCACCCCTGGAAAATTATAGTTAAATTCCCTCAGTTTAATTTAGTATCATTTGGCTCTTTGGCAATTATTACAACAATTGTAACATTAGGAACCCACTATTTTGGGAATACAACTTTGGTAAGACAGCTTTCTCTTATAATAGCGATTGGATTCTTTGTGATACCGTACAGCTATTCTATGTATAATATATTTATATGGAAAAGGTGGAACGTTTCCTTTCTTTCAAAACTCCAGGAAAAAACAGGATAAATAAAGAATATTTACTGCTTCTTCTCGTACTAGCGCTTGGTTTTTTCTTAAGAATTTATAAGATAAGAGACTACATTGTTTTTCTAGGGGATGAGGGGAGAGATGCGCTTGTTGCCTGGGGAATTCTTCACGGTGATCTAACTCTTCTTGGTCCTACGTCCTCAGTTGGCGGATTTTTCCTGGGACCTGTCTATTACTATATGATTTCTCCGTTTCTTTGGCTCTCAAAGTACGATCCAGTAGGCCCTGCTGTGATGGTAGCTCTTATTGGAGTTGTTACAATATACCTTGTTTATATATTGGGGAAAGAGTTATTTGGGAAAAAAGCAGGAACTGCCGCTTCACTTCTTTATGCAATTTCACCTATTGTAATTACTTATTCCCGATCCTCATGGAACCCTAATGTTTTTCCTTTCTTCACAATTGCAAGTTTATTTACTCTTTATAAAGCAGTTTCCGCTAGGAGCCCGTGGCTTTTTGTTTTATCAGGATTTCTGATGGGCATAAATCTTCAGATCCATTATCTTGCCACATTTGTAGGGCTTATCATGTTTTTTTATGTTTTATTAGTAGATTTCAAACTTAGACTTGATTGGTTTACAAAACTTATAAAACGGTACGGCTTAATGCTCGCCGGTTTTTTGATAGGGTTTTCTCCCTTTTTGGCATTTGAGGTGCGCCACAGCTTTACTAATACGCAAAATATCATAAACTTTGTTTTAAATTCTCCTGAGACTGGAATTGGCAATCAAATATTTGACAATATCCGGCACGTTTTTATAAGGCTTTTTGGCGGGCTTCCTCTTAATTTTCCTATCTCCGCGGAGTTTAAAAACTTTGATCCCAATCTTATTAGTGTATGGCAATTTGCATCTATTATTCTGGGGATTTTCGCGCTGGGAGTATTTTTAAAACTATTTTTGGCAACAATAAAAAATAAGCAAAGTTTTCAAAAGTATTTCCTTATTTTTGCCTGGGGATTTATTGGTACTATACTTTTTGCCTTTTATAAGAAACCCATTTTTGATTATTATTTAGGGTTTTTATTTCCGCTGCCGTTTCTTTTGATAGGTTTTCTTTTCTCAAAAATATCAACCGGATTTAAAAAGCCTGGCACTGTTATTGCACTTGTACTGATTGTTCTTATGGTGTTTATAAACTTGAAGCAAACACCGATTTCAAGACCGGGTAATAATCAGGTAAATCAGGTGAGACTTATTTCAGAATTTGTTTTAACCCAAACAGAAGGAGAACCTTTTAATTTTGCTCTTATGTCAGGAGGCAACTCAGACCATGCATACAGATATTTCTTCAGACTTTCCGGACGTGACCCCGTGGTGATATTAAATCCTGAGATTGACCCTGAGAGAAAATCCGTTACAGAACAGTTATTGGTAATTTGTGAAAAAAGTGTACCTTGTGCGCCTCTTGGCTATTCTTTGTGGGAGATTGCAGGGTTTGGTAGAGCGGAAATTGACGAACACTGGGAATACCAGCTGGTTGAGATCTTCAAACTCGT
>CAZFNO010000004.1:0-4301 GCA_964520695.1 uncultured Gammaproteobacteria bacterium
TCAATAAATTTTTTAGTGTTATCCCACGCAGCTCCTCCTGTTGTCATGGATATTGCGACAAAAAGGCCTGTTACAATGGATCCAATAAGCATTCCTCCGAGCGCTTTTGGCCCCAGCAGAAAACCAACAATAATTGGCGCTGCAACCGGAATAAGTGACGGAACTATCATCTCTCTGATTGATGCTTTAGTTACAATATCAACCGCCCTGCCGTACTGAGGTTTTGCACGCCCGCTCATTATTCCTTTGATATCTCTGAACTGGCGTCTTATCTCATCTACAACTGCACCACTCGCTCTGCCTACAGCCTCCATAGCAAGCGCTCCAAAAAAGTAGGGTAGGGCGCCTCCTATAAAAAGTCCCACTACAACAAGAGGATCAGAAAGAGAAAATAGGCTTTCCTCTGCTGATCCGAATCTGACAAGTTCCTGGGTATAGCTGGCAAACAGCACCAGGGCGGCAAGTCCAGCTGAGCCTATAGCGTATGCTTTTGTAACAGCTTTAGTAGTATTTCCAACAGCATCCAGGGGATCCGTAACGTTCCTGACGCTTTGCGGAAGACCAGACATCTCAACAATCCCGCCCGCATTATCTGTTATGGGCCCAAATGCATCTATTGCAACAATAATGCCTGTTAGGGACAGCATACTCATTGCAGCAATTGCTACTCCGTACAGTCCGGCAAGATTGTATGCAAGAAGTGTACCTGCCGATATAAGAAGTATTGGCGCAAGTGTTGATTTCATTGAAACTGCCAAACCTGCGATTACATTTGTTCCGTGCCCTGTTGTTGATGCCTTGGCAATTGTTTTAACAGGGCCGAATTTTTTAGAAGTAAAGTATTCAGTGATAATCACCATGCCAAGTGTAATTACAAGTCCCACTGCGAGTGATATAAAAAGTGAGAGTCGGGATATTCCTAAAAGGCCTTGGGGAAAAAGGATATTTGTAACTGACCAAAAACCAATAATTGATAAAACCATGGCGGCAATTAGCCCCTGATACAATGCAGCCATAATAGCCTTGCCTCTTATTCTTACGAACCATGTCCCTATTATTCCGGTTACAACCGATACAGCGCCTATTAGAAGCGGATATAAGAGTACTTGCTCGTTTGACTTAAAAGTGAGGTCTCCTAAGATCATTGCTGCTACAAGAGTTATGACATAAGTTTCAAAAAGATCCGCAGCCATTCCTGCGTCGTCTCCCACATTATCCCCCACCAGATCGGCAATAACCCCCGGATTTCTCGGATCATCTTCCGGTATTCCTTTTTCAATTTTCCCCACCATATCGGTTCCAACGTCTGCCGATTTTGTGTAAATACCTCCTCCAAGGCGGGCAAATACGGATATTAAAGATCCTCCAAACCCCAAAGCAATTAAGGGAAACAAGTTGGGAGTTGAATCCTGCGTTTTTAAAAAGAAGTAAAATCCTGCAACTGAGGCAAGAGCAAGACCAGCGACCAGAAATCCGGTAACAGCGCCTCCCTTGAAAGCAATCGAAAAGGCACTTGAAAGTCCTTTCTTAGCACCCTGTGCCGTTCTGATGTTACTTCTCACAGCAATCGACATTCCAATTATTCCGGCAACTGCTGAAAAGAGGGCGCCAATTGCAAATCCAAATGCTGTATAAAAATTAAATACATAAAAAAGAAGTGCAAAAATTATTATTCCAATAATAGATATAACCGAGTATTGTATTCTCATAAAAGCGTTTGCTCCTTGGGAGATTGCATCTGCAATTGAGTTCATTTTTGCATCTCCCCGGGGTTTTTTTAGAATTACCAGACTTAGGTAGGCGCCGTAAAGAATCGATAAAATCCCTGCTCCTATCGAGAGCTCCACTGCGTAGTTTGTAATAAGTGATAAATTCATGAGTTTTAGATTATATCAATTTTAGCTCTGCTAAACAATTAAATCAGAAAACTCAGATGATTACTCAGGATAGTTCTGTTATCAGTTTTCTGTTGTCAGTTGTCAGAAATTGGTTTGTCTGTTGTCTGTTTTTCAGTCTGATAAACTGAAAACTGATTAACTTTTATCCGAAAACTGAAAACCGAGAACTGATAACTGGGTTCTCTGAGTATTCCGAGTTTTCCGAACTAAACATCCAAGTTTGCTGTTTTTGCCCTCCCAATTTTACTTTTCGCCTTTTCATCCGCCAGCTGGCGGAACGACTTCCGCCAAAGGCGGACAAGCACCGAGAAATTTCAGGAGGACTTCGGTTGCTATTTTAGACATCTAATGTTGCAACCTTCGCGTTATTCTGGATAAAGTGTTTTCTTGGAGGAACCTCATCTCCCATTAGCATTGTAAAAGTTGCATCTGCTTCCTCCGCGTCATCAATTGTAATTTGTTTTAGAATTCTATTCTTTGGATTCATGGTTGTTTCCCAAAGCTGATCCGGATTCATTTCTCCAAGGCCTTTGTATCTTTGAATGCTAACAGCAGACACTCTACCGACTCCGTCTTCACCGTTTGGTCGCAGTTTTCCTGCAGTAGTCTGTTTACTTAATAAGTTTACTATCTCATCTTTCTCGGAATCTGAATAAGCATATTTAAACTCTTTTCCCCGCTGGATCTTATAAAGAGGGGGTTGAGCAATATAAAGATAGCCCTCTTTAATTATTTCCGGAATGTGTCTAAAGAAAAAAGTAAGAATTAAAGTCTCGATATGTTCTCCGTCAACATCCGCATCAGTCATGATAATAATTCTTTTATATCTGAGTTTATCAAAATTTAATGTTTCTCCAATTCCAGCACCAAGTGCAATTATCAAATTTTTAACTTCTTCATGCTCGATTATCTTGTCCAGTCTGGCCCTTTCAGTGTTTAGGATCTTACCTTTAAGAGGGAGAATTGCCTGGAATTTTCTGTCCCTTCCCTGCTTGGCAGATCCTCCTGCAGAATCCCCTTCAACAAGATATAGTTCTGATAAATTCGGATCTTTCTCCTGACAATCCGCTAATTTTCCCGGAAGAGATGAACCCTCAAGCGCCCCCTTCCTAAGAATAGCCTCTTTAGCTGCTTTTGCCGCGAGGCGCGCTTTTGCCGCTAAATACACCTTTTCAAGAATTCGCCGTCCTTCCCCTGGATTTTCTTCAAAAAAAGTTGAAAGGCCTTCTTTGACAATTGTCTGAACTACCGGCTGAATCTCTGCGTTCCCAAGTTTTCCTTTAGTTTGTCCTTCAAACTGGATTTTATCCTGGGGCATTTTGACATAAACAACTGCTGTTAAACCCTCCCTTGTGTCATCTCCTGAAATTCCCTCATCGTTTTCCTTAAAGCTTCCTATTTTTTTCCCATAATCATTTATAGCGCGTGTTAGTGCCATTCTGAAGCCGGTAAGATGAGTTCCGCCATTAACAGTATTTATGACATTTACATAGCTTTCTACGTTTTCTGTATATCCGTCATTATACTGGAGTGCTACTTCAACGTTTATTTCTCCCTGCTGTTTTTCTATAAATATAGTTTTATGAATGGGTCCTTTATTCTCATTCAGTTTTGATGTAAGCGCTGAGATTCCCCCCTCAAAATAATAATTGACTTCATTTTCTCTTCCGCTCCTCCGATCGTATAAATGAAAAAACAGACCGGGTACCAAATACGCTCTTTCTCTAATAGCTTTTTTTACTGTGTCAAAGTTAAAATCTGTGGTTGAAAAAATTTCTTTGTCCGGGAGAAAAGTAATTATTGTTCCGCTTTTTCCCTGATCCAGATATTCCAGCGTCAAACGGGATTTTGGAATAGTTTTTAGCGCACTTTTTACTTTTCCCCTTGAATATTCCTGTGTAAAGATTTTTCCGTCCCTTTTTACTTCTGCCCACAGCCAAACAGAAAGCGCATTTACAACAGATGCACCAACTCCGTGTAATCCACCCGATATTTTATAAGCAGACCCGCCGAATTTTCCCCCTGCGTGGAGTTTTGTCATGACAACCTCCAAAGCAGATTTTTTATATTGAGGCATAATATCAGTTGGAATTCCCCGCCCGTTATCGACCACTGTTGCCGAGGAGTCATTATTGAGATAAATCCAAACATTTGATGCGTGTCCTGCCAGTGCCTCATCCACCGCGTTATCAATTATTTCCCGAAGTGATTCATGAAGCCCGACGCTGTCGGTTGAGCCAATATACATCGCGGGCCTTTTTCTTACAGGTTCTAGTCCTTCAAGGACTTGGATGTTTTTTGCTGAATAGTCGCTCTCTATCTTAGGGTTTAGGGACGGGGTTTTTTTAATTGCCATATCAATCGCGTATAGACTATTTTATCAAATTTTTCACGCAAATTCCA
>CAZFNO010000004.1:4401-27305 GCA_964520695.1 uncultured Gammaproteobacteria bacterium
ATTGCCATATCAATCGCGTATAGACTATTTTATCAAATTTTTCACGCAAATTCCACCGGCACAAAGTAAATTTAATGAGTGTTCCCAACTTTCCACCCTTGGGGTGGATGCGTGTTGACACGCGCGGATAAATTTAATAATTTGTATTTATGCCTTCTCGAAAAATTCCATTTGTGAATGGGCAATATTACCATATTTACAACCGCGGAGTTGAAAAAAGGAACATTTTCGGTACAGGAAGAGACTGCAATCATTTTCTCAAAACGATGAGCTATTATCAATTGGAAGGTCCAAAACCAAGATTGTCAAAGTTTTTTAAATACCAATTATTTAAACCGGACCTAAATAAAAGGATTATTGACATAGCTTGTTACTGTCTAATGCCCAATCATTTCCATTTCCTTATTAAACAATTGAAAGATAATGGAATTACGGAGTTTGTTGGTAAATTAAGTAACAGCTATACTAAATATTTTAATACAAGAAACGAAAGAGTCGGACCACTATTCCAAGGAGAATTTAAATCTGTACTGATTGAATCAGATGAGCAATTGCTTCATGTTTCAAGGTACATTCATCTCAATCCCCTAGCCTCTTATTTGGTAAAGAATCTTAACTTATATAGGTGGTCTTCATATGGAGAATATATAAACGGAACAAAAGGGTTATGCCAAAAAGAAGATATTCTTTCCTTTTTTAAATCAAGAGACAAATATAAAGAGTTTGTATTGGATCAAGTAGATTATGGTAGAAGTTTGGAATCGATAAAGCACCAGGTGCTCGAGGAGATTTAGCTTTCCACCCTTGGGGTGGACGGGGTGGACGATCAGTTTCTGAGGTTTAAAAATAGGTTCTCGAGAGCAAGACGGGGGTTGGCGTTGGTGTTTTTTAGATCGTAATGAGTGAGTTCCAGTTTATGTATAAGTTTTCGGAGTTTCAAGCTCTGTTCGGGATTTCCTAAACTTAGGAGCATTTTTTTTCGAGATTCGAGAATAACTTCCTCCAGCCAATCAATTGCCGTTTTCCTATCTTTTGATATTTCCTGTGCCAAAAAAAGACTGTCCCCCGCGCTGGTAATTGACAAAACATCATCCAAACCGCTGCTATTATTTGTTTGAATTTCGTCTTCTTTCAGCTCAATTATTTTTGCGCGGGATAAAATTGTTGGAAGAAGAACCTTGTGGTTGTTCGTCACCAAATAAATTAAGGTACTTTTTGGCGGTTCTTCCAAAATCTTAAGCATTGCATTTTGGGCTTCAATTGTTGCGCCTTGGGTTATTATTATAATTATTGTTTTTTTTGTTCCCCTTAAAGGCATTAAGTGGATATTTTTTTGTATGTTTCTTACGTCCTCAATTCCCAGAGCTTTTTCCGGCTCATAGATTTCAACGTCCAGCTTGTTTATTCTTTCTTTGCCAACTAATTCCAAACATTTGTTTCTCGCATTTTCGATATTTTTTGATGAAATTATAAAGGTTTGCACAGTTCGGAAAACTCGGAAAACTCAGTAAGCCAGATATCCCCAGAAAATCAGTATTTCAGAATTCCGGATTTCCGAGCGTCTGACCACCTGATTCTTCCGGCAATCTGAGTAACCATCTGAGTATTCTGGAAAACCAGTTGTTCTTCAAAATACCCCTCATCGTTATTTTACTACATCTAATTTGACATTTGACATTTGACATTTGAAATTTGATATTCAATTCCCTACTATTATAGTAATGCCCGCAGATCAGTCAGCTGTTAATCAGATCACAAATATTTCAGATGTTTTGCTCTCAGAGCATTTGATTAATCAGGCTCAATATAGAGATATAAAGCTTAAGACCGCAACTTCAGGCCAGAATGAGGATCAGATAATAGATTCCCTTAAAATTGTTAATGAAGAAAAACTTGCAGAAGTTAAGGCGAAAATGCTCGGAGTTGCCTACATCTCGCTTGATTCAACATCTTTTTCCCCTCAGGCTCTTGGGTTTGTCCCCCAGGTTGTAGTCCAGCGATTTAATATAATCCCCTTTGCATACGATGAGAGAACCAAGACTTTATCTATTGCAATGGGAAACCCTGTGGATTTGGATGCAATATCATTCATCAGGCAAAAAACAGGGCTCAATGTTAGGGCTTTTGCAGCTTCACCCACAGCAATTAAGCAAGCAATAGATATTCAGTACCGCCAGGAGCTTGTTGGACAGGTGGGAGAAGCGCTTAAGGAAACGGAGGAGCTTCATACAACCAAAACCGTAGATTCAACCCAAATAGCCCAGATAATTAAAGAAGCGCCAATTGCCAAAATTGTTTCAACGATTTTGGAATATGCAGTTAAAAGCAGAGCATCGGATATTCACATTGAGCCCCAGGAAGAAAGAGTCAGGGTGCGCTACAGAATAGACGGAATTCTTTACGATAGGCTTTCTCTTCCAAAATCGGTACAGGAGTCTGTAGTCTCAAGGATTAAAATTTTGTCTGAGATGAAAATCGATGAGCATAGGACCCCGCAGGACGGGAGATTTAATTTTAAGATAGAAGACAAAGAAGTTGATCTTCGTATTTCAGTTCTTCCCGCCGCGCATGGGGAGAAAATAGTTATTAGGCTTCTTAGGAAATCCGGAGGAGTCCCCAGTCTGGAGGAACTGGGTCTTTGGGGTACAGCTCTAAGAAATTTAAAGACAAATATGCTCAGACCTCATGGAATCATAATAGTCTGCGGGCCAACAGGGTCAGGAAAAACAACAACTCTTTATTCTGTACTTAATCAGATCAATAGTACAAAAGTAAATGTTATGACTCTTGAGGATCCAATTGAATACCAGATGCCGGGTATTAATCAGGTTCAGATAAACCCCGCAGTGGGGCTTACTTTTGCAACCGGACTTCGTGCATTTTTAAGACAGGATCCTAATATTATCCTTGTGGGAGAGATCAGGGATAAAGAAACGACAGAACTTGCGATTCAGGCTGCCCTAACCGGACATTTAGTTTTCTCAACTCTTCACACATCAAATGCATCCGGTGCTCTTCCCCGCCTGCTTGATCTTGGGGCAGAGACCTTTCTTTTATCGTCAACTATGAATGCGGTTGTAGGACAAAGAATTGTCAGAAAAATTTGTCAATCCTGCAAAATTTCATATACTTCTCCCCCGCCCGTCATTGAAGATATTAAAAAAGAATTGGGAAGTCTTCTTCCCCGGGGAGAGCTTAGGCTTTATAAAGGACAGGGTTGTTTGGAATGCGGTAGTTCCGGATATCTGGGAAGAATGGGTATATTTGAAGTTCTTCCCGTCAATGAAAAAATTGCAGATCTTATACTCAAAAGATCCGACAGCTATGCCTTGGAAAAGGAAGCAATCACCGAAGGCATGATTACAATGAAACAAGACGGATTCTTAAAAGTTCTTAAAGGAATTACAACAATTGAAGAGGTTTTAAGAGTAGCACAAGAGTAAAACTAGATAATAGTAATTAGATATTAGTTATTAGTATTTTTTTGAGTTTCTCAAAATCCGAAGGATTTTGAAAGAGGAGTAACGGCCGTCAAGCTGAAGCTTGAATAAATATGAGAGCGAAGGCAAAAGGCCCTATACGACGATGGATATTCAGCAGTTATTAAACTTAACGGTAAAAAATAAAGCTTCAGACCTGCATCTTATAGTTGGGATACCCCCAACTATAAGAATTGACGGCGTCCTAAATTATCTGACTAACTATCCGGCTGTTTCGCGGGAAATGATTGAGCAGATGATATTTTCTCTTCTTACCCCAAGACAGAAAGAAATCCTGCTTGCCAATAAAGAACTTGATTTTTCATTTGGTATTGGCGGCGGAGATTACGGAAATCTTGGTAGGTTTAGATCCAACATCTATTATCAAAGAGGATATCTTTCCGGTGCGTTTAGGTATCTTGAGCCTGCAATAAGGAATGTTGAACAGCTTAGGCTCCCAAGCGTTATAAATAAGTTTACAAATTTAAAACAAGGGTTTGTTCTTGTGACTGGGCCTACAGGACACGGAAAATCAACAACTATTGCGGCAATGATAAACCAAATAAATCTTACAAAACCAGTCCATATCCTAACAATAGAAGATCCTATCGAATATGTTTATCCCGTTGGGAAAAGCATTGTATCGCAAAGGGAGATGGGACAGGATTCTCATTCATGGAGCCATGCTCTGCGCTCAGCGCTTAGGGAAGATCCTGATGTCGTTTTAATAGGTGAAATGCGTGATCCGGAGACAATAGCATCAGCCATAACTATTGCTGAGACAGGACATTTAGTTTTATCAACTCTTCATACAAATTCCGCGGCACAAACTATAGACAGAATAATAGATTCTTTTCCGCCAGGACAGCAAGCACAGATTAGAATACAGCTCGCCTTAACCCTCAAAGGTATTATTTCTCAAAGACTTCTTCCTCAGATCAACGGAGGAAGGATTCCCGCAACTGAAGTTCTGTTTTCAAACACAGCTGTTGCTACAAACATAAGAGAGGGGAAAACCCACCTCATAGACTCTATTATAGAAACGTCCCACGATGAAGGGATGATAAGCCTTGAAAGCTCGCTTTCCTCCCTGGTTATGTCAGGCACTATCAGTCTTGATACAGCAAAAAGCTATGCAACGCATCCCGAAGAACTTCTCAGGATGGTTGTTTGATTTTATGAGATTTTCTTATAAGGCCGTTACTGCGGACGGAAAAAGAGTAAGAGGATTTGCCGAAGCAAAAGAACCAAAAGACGCTGCCTATTATCTTAGGCAGAGGAATCTTACTCCAATTGACATTTCGAAAGAAAAAGAGGCAGCGCTTCTTCATAAAATTCCTTTTCTTGGAGGAATAAAAGCAAAAGATCTGATCATTTTTACTCGGCAAATGTCTTCAATGCTTACATCAGGTCTTACTGTTGTAAAGTCGCTTGAGATACTTAAGGATCAGGTAAGTAATAAAGCTTTTGCGGAAATAATAAGAGGGGTTCTTCTTGATATCGAAGAAGGAAAATCATTTTCTGATTCAATTGCCAAGTATCCTGATATTTTCCCGAATGTTTATGTTTCCTTAGTCAAGGCAGGAGAAACCTCAGGACTTTTGGATAAAATATTTCTCCGTCTTGCTAATAATTTGGAAAAACAGCAAAAGCTCAAAAGTACTGTCAAGTCAGCCTTAATTTATCCAATTATTGTTATTTCTCTTATGCTTGTTGTTATTTTTATTATTGTAATATTTGTAGTTCCGGAGCTCAACAGGCTTTATGAGAGCTTAAATGCTGATATTCCTGTTGCTACAAAATTAGTTGTTGGTTTTTCCAACACAATTACAAAAGGCTGGCCTGTTATTTTGGGCTTGGGAGCAGTTTTGGGCTACGCTTTTTTAAGATGGAAAAAGACACCAAGGGGAAGAGAAATTTTTGACAGGAATATTTTACGCGTTCCTTTAATCGGAAAAATTCTTAGTCTTTCTATTCTCACCGAATTCTCAAGAACATTAAGCTTACTGGTTGGTACCGGAACTCTTGTGGTTGATGCACTTGAACAGTCAGCAAAAGTTACAGGAAATGCAACATATGAGCGATCAGTGATAAATATTGCAAGAAGAGTTGAGAAAGGTATTTCTGTTGGAGAGTCTATGGCAAGTATGCCCTATTTCCCTTCGATTCTTATTCAGCTGGTAAAAGTTGGAGAAGAAACAGGAAAATTGGATGAAAATCTTATGAAAGCCTCAACTTATTTTGAAGATGAGGTCAATCAGTCGGTTAAAAATCTGACAACCATTATGGAGCCCCTTATCTTAGTTGTGCTTGGACTTGGTGTAGGATTCCTGGTATTTAGTGTAATAACTCCGATTTATAACCTGCTTTCTTCTATTCAGTAATTTATACTTAAAAATGCCAGAGACCGGATATAAGTTAGCACTTGACAATTAATTTTTAATATGACTAAACTAGATTATAGATGAAAAAGATTATTGAGTGGATTAAAAAACTTCTTGGAGGCGGATCCAAAGATGATGGACAAGACTCATCCTCAAGCGCTTTTACCCTTATCGAGCTTTTAATAGTTATTGCAGTTCTTGGAGTTTTGGCAGCAGTAGTACTCATTGCAATTGATCCTCTTGAACAGCTTGCCCGCGGGCGTGATTCGGGAGTAAAACAATCAGTAGGCCAGCTTGGGCGAGCAGTTCAATCATACTACACCGTGAATCAGGCACTGCCGCTTGCAAATACTTCCTGGATAACAACACTGGTAAACAGCGGTGAAATCAAAATAGCACCATCAAGCAATGTAGCTCCAGGTTGCACAGGAGGAGGTATTCAAAATAACCTGTGTTATAAAATAAGCGGTACGGACTTTATAGTATATACAATATTGGAGTCTAAGAGCGAAAACACAAAACCATCAACTTGTGCTGCAGGTACACAAAGATGGTATGCATATGCCAGTGGTTTAGGCAGAGCAGGTACAATCTGCCAAGCAGGCGAGCCAACGGGGAACTTCGCAGGAACGATGTATTAAATATACATATTCCCTCTTCTTCCAAAGTCTTTTTTTTGCTAACCTAAAAATGGTGAAATTTTATTTCTAAGTGATAATCTTATTTATACTCTTAACAGGACTCTCTGTAGGTTCATTTCTGAATGTTTTAATTGACAGACTTCCCCGCGGCAAATCCATTCTTGGAAGATCAAAATGTGATTTCTGCAAAAAACCTTTGAGAGCCCGGGATCTTATTCCTGTTGTTTCTTTTATTGCACTTGCCGGCAAATGCAGGTATTGTAAAAAATCCCTCTCGTACCAATATCCAGTGGTTGAACTATTAACAGGGTTTTTGTTTGTTTTAACATATCTAATATTGAATAATCCAATTTCAAATTTCCAACCTGCCTCGCCGGCAGGCGGGTTTCAAATTTCCAATGTTTTTGAATTAGCCTATCACCTATTTATAGTATCGAGTTTAATTGTCATATTTTTTGCCGACTTCAAATATCAGATTATTCCTGATAAGATTCTTATCTTAGCAGCAGCGCTAACCTTTGGATATATTGTTTTCACTTCTTTTAATAGCGGTGTAGTTTACCAAAGCTTATTTGATCATCCTTTGTTTATCCATACAATAACAGGAATCCTGGCATTTTTATTCTTTCTTTTTATTTTTCTTATTACACGGGGACGGGGAATGGGACTGGGAGATGTTAAGTTTGCATTTCTCATAGGTCTTATTCTTGGACCCCTTTCGACAGTTCTAGCTTTATACGGGGCATTCTTGACAGGAGCAGGCATTGGCATCATACTAATTTTATGGAAAAAAAAGGGACTGAAAGAAAAAATTCCCTTTGGCCCCTTTTTAGCCGCAGGGTCCCTAATAAGCCTTTTATTTACAGAAGATTTGGTCGGTCTTGCCTCTCCCATCTTTTAGATTACAGGTTTTTTCCATGAAAAATAATACAGGGTTTACTCTTGTTGAAATATTAATAACAATGGCAGTTATTTTTGTTGCGTCTTTTGGTTCGTTTATAGCATTTAATCAGTTTAATAATTTTCAAAATCTTAATAATTCACATGAGAATTTTAAAAATGCACTCAATAGAACTCGTTCTAATACACTCTCTCAAGTTATAAATAAATGCAATACCTCTCAAATCTTTGTTGGACACCAGATAAGGCTAAATACGCTCACAAATCCGGACTCTTATACTCTGGAGGAGGTTTGTCAAAATGCAGGCGGTTCCGAACCGTCATATATTCTTCAAAGATTTACACTCCCTTCGGGGATAAGCTTTACATCGGCCCCGGCAAATCCGATATTGTTTCTCGTCTTAACGGGAAACGTAAGAAATCCGGCAACAATTACTCTTACAAACGGGACACAGACAAAGTCGGTAACGGTTAATGCTTCAGGGGTAATCGAATGAAAAATAGGAAAAACCAAGGACAAGTTCTGATCGAGGCTTTAATAGCGCTTGCTGTTGTCACATTTGTTATAGCTGGAATTGTTATTGCGCTTATCACCTCGGTAAATAATTCGACTTTTACAAGAAATCAGAATTTAGCAACCAATTATGCGCAGGAAGGACTGGATATTGCAAGAAATATAAAAGAATCAGATTATAGCTACTTTGCGCAGTATCAAGGATATTACTGTCTTCCGGAGGGTGTAACTGACCTTGATTCAGCACCATTTGTTGATGGGGTTTGTGAAAAAATCTCAGACACTTTCACGAGACAAATTTTTATTGATGAAACAGGCGCGGACAGCAAAAAAGACCCCCCTGTTCAAAAATGCGGTGTGACTGGGCAAACTCCCGGAACGTCAATTTATGTTGTTTCTATTGTCTCATGGAACGATTCAAGATGCGACAGCGAGCTTGATCAGTGTCATAGCATTGAGATTGACAGCTGTTTTTCTGATTTTAATAGGGTTGCTCCGCTTTAATGATTATATGAGAAAATTTAACAAAACTTACGGGCACGGCTTTAGCTTGATTGAAATTCTTGTTGCAATAGCATTGGTGGTGTCCGTATCTACTATAGTTATAGCAATTATTACTTCCGCTTTCAGAGCAAGCAATAAAACCACTTCCATTGAGATAATCCGTCAGAACGGAAATTCTGCAATGGGCAAAATTACAAGACTTATAAAGTTTGCAGACAATTTTGCGGGAGTAAGCGATGACGGAGATGTATTTGTCCCATCGTGCGATACTGAAATTACGTATCAGCATATTAGGGTGAAGTCCGGGGGCATCGATAAAACTGTATCCTGCTCAGATTCCAACATTTCAATCGATGGAACCCCTGTTATAAATACCGGTAAGGTGCGAGTTGTTGGGGGCTCCTGTTTTATTACATGTATCCAGGATATTGAAAATATACCTCCTATTGTTGGTATAAATTTTGACTTGTCTCTTGCTGACTCATCCCAGGCGACTCTTCCGGAAGGCAGTGCAATAGTTAGCTTTTCGACAAGTGTTAAAATGAGGAATTAAATACCAATTGACAGTAAAGTTTTTGATTGTTAGTCTAAAAGTATGGACATTTTAAGAGAAAAAATACTCAACAAAATAAATCCCGGATCACAAAAAGGTCAAATTCTTCTCGTAGTTATTCTTGCGACAGTTATTACCTTGACCGTCGGATTATCAGCCGTAACCAGAACTATTACCAATACCAGGCTTTCTACCGAGGAAGCAAATTCTCAAAGAGCTTTATCGGCAGCAGAAGCAGGAATTGAAGAGCTTGTTAATAATCAGGCGCTTCTTGGATCCGGTGTTCAAAAAACACTTTCAAACGGCGCGATTTTTAGTGCAAACGCAGTGCCAATTCAGGGAACCCAAATAGTTTTAAACGACTCAAACACCATACTTAAAGATGACGGGGCTGATGTTTGGCTCTCAACCCATCCTGATTTCGGCAGTCCTAAATGGGGCGGGACATTTACAGTATATTGGAAAAATAATGCTGTCAACGACGCCGAGAATTGTCCTAAGAATGCAGCTATTGAAATTATTATTTTAAGCGGGAGTGACAAAAATAATCCAACTGTAACACGGGAGTCTTACGATCCATGCGCTTCAAGAAAGGGAAATAATAATTTTAAAACACCCAATCTTTCAGGCGGAATCATAAAAGGGGTTAGTTTTAATAATAGATCAGATCCTATATCTATAGCTAACGGTTTTATAGCAAGAATAATTCCACTTTATGCTAATACACAAATTGCGGTTACTGGAAGTGTCGCGCTGCCGGTTCAGGGCTATATTATTGATTCAACAGGAACTTCCGGATCAACATCAAGACAAGTCAGAGTCTATCAGGGATTTCCCAGACTTCCCATTGAATTCTTCCCTTATAATCTGTTTCTACCGTCAGATAACTGATTTATGAACAAAAAATCCTTCGGTTTGGACATTGGAGAATCCACAATAAAAGCAGTAGAGTTATCCGGCAGCAAAGAGAGCTTGAGTCTTTCCGCATCAATTGCTTTTCCCTCTACTCCTAAAGGAATGCTGTCAGAGTCCCCAATTGACGAAGAAGATATGGCTCGTGCTATTAAGAAAACCTTATCAGACGGAGGAATTTCGACAAAAAATGCCAATATTGCACTTCCGGATAATCAAGTATATACAAAAGTAGTTGAAATGCCTTATTTATCAGATCGTGAGCTCTCATCAGCAATCTACTGGGAGGCAGAACAATACATTCCGATTCCCCTGCCTAATGTCACACTGTCTTGGAACGTGATTAAAAGATCACCCAAACCCAAACAGGGAGATAAAATGACAGTACTTATGGTGGGAGCGCCTACTATTATTATCGACAAGTATAAAAAGGTTCTGGAAATGGCAAAGATTTCAATAAATACTCTAGAAACTGAAATCCTATCGGCAGTAAGAGCGCTAACCTTTTCTCTTCCCCAAAACTCTCAGACGCCTTCAATAATAATAATTATTGGAGCAGTAAATACCTCTCTGGCAATTATTATAGGTAGAGATTTGATCTTTACATATTCACTTCCTGTTGGGGGTATGGCCCTTAACAGGGCAATCTCTGCTGATTTTGGAATGTCCCACGTGCAAGCGGAAGAATATAAAATAACATATGGTATTTCAACCAGCCCCCAGGGACAAAAAATAGTGAGAGCCACAGAGCCTATAATGTCTGCGATATTAACGGAGGTAAAAAAAGCTGTAATATATTTTTCACAAAAGTATAAAGATATAAGAATAGAACAAATCATTCTTTCGGGAGGAACGGCAAGGATTCCGGGATTTGATAAATATTTCGCACAAGGATCAGGAATTGAGACAATAGTTGCTAATCCCTGGAAAGTACTTGCCAACCAAAATATTCCCAAAGAAGTCCTTGCATCGGGAGCGGATTATTCGATAGCGGTAGGCTTAGCCCTAAAAGATTATGAGTAGCAGTATAAATCTTATTAGTCATGAGAAAAATATAGATTCTAAAGAAATAAGAGCAGCAAAGTTAAAAAAATTCTCTTATCTACTGCTTCTTGTAATAGGTTTTCTGGCAATAGTTGTTTTTCTGCTTAACTTCCGATTTTCAGCTAACGCAATAAGAAAAGAACAGGAAAGACTGCTTGAGGAGCTTGCTGTTTATGATGAACCAGCTGCAAAAATGTATGTAATAGATAAAAGAATTACAGATACATCAAGGATCATTAAAGAGCGGAAGAATTATAGCGCCGTTATTAAAGATATTTCTAAGGGACTAACGGGCACAGTTATAATTGACACTTTTAAAATTGAAAATTCGCAAATTTCAATTAATGTATCCTCGACATCACTACTGGACTTAAATGATTTTTTAAACCATCTGCTTTTACTCTCCGATAAGAAGACCCTGTCCGGTGTTTCGATTGAAGAGTTAACGCTTGAATCAACGCTGTATAGATTAAGAGTTGAGGCAAACAGTTTATGAAATTTAATACAGAACTTAATAAAGACTCGCTTCGCGAATTCTATCTGGAGAATAAGAAGTTTATGGTTCCTGCAGCTGCTATTGCAATATCTTTTGCTCTTTTTATATTTTTTATTTTACCCCAAATTCTTGCATTTCCTCAGAATAAACAAGAAGCGGATCTTGAAAATGAAAAATTAACCAGGATTGAACAGGCTTTAGAGGCTGCAAGAAATGCAAATCCGCAAAATATTGATTCCCAGCTGACTGTAGCTTCCGCAACCCTGCCTCAGGTGAAAAATTTCGAAAGTGTTCTGGGCACTATTGAATCCGCAGCCAGCCTTTCAAACACATTAATACTAAGTTATGTGTTTCAGGATACACAGACACCGGATCAGGAAAATACTTCAAAAGGAACACCATCTCTTAATTTTAAAATAGAAATTCTGGGAGACCCTCAAGAGGCAACTTTTTTTATTGACGAATTGTATGTTTCCAATCCGATATCAGATGTTATAGGCGTAAACACCTCAGACGGTGTTAGTGAGCTTGATGTTCTGTTTTATTACAAGCCGTTAGAAACCATAAGCGCTGAGCAGAAAATAGAGATTAAGCTACTCTCGGCAGATCAAAATAATATTTTTAATCAAATATCGGACTGGAAAAACCCATCAGTACCACTTACCATAGATTTTGATTTCACTTCTACGCCTTCGGGCTCGAGCTCACCTTTTTAAAGTTGTTGTTTTTCCATGACTCTACTTCCTTATGGTTTCCCGACAGCAGTACTTTTGGAACGCAAAGTTTTCCGATCTTTTCAGGACGCGTATACTGCGGATACTCTAGCGCTCCTCTTTCTTCTGAAAATGATTCATTTTGAACGGCTTCTTTTTTAAGCACACCATTTATTAATCTTGCGGTTGCGTCTACTATTACCATAGAAGCTATTTCTCCGCCTGTTAGAATAAAATTGCCAATAGAAATTTCTTCATCGATGAATTTTTTTATACGCTCATCAAATCCTTCATAATGACCGCAAATTAAAATAAGGTGCTTAAGGTTTGAGAATTCCTGTGCTTTTGACTGGCTGAAAATTTTACCTCTTGGATCCAGAAGAATTATTCTTTGTTTTTGTTTGGAAATTTTCGGATCAATTGTTGCATCAATTGCTGATTTTAAAACGTCGGCTCTAAGAATCATTCCTACTCCTCCGCCGTATGGTTTATCATCGACTGTTTTATGTTTGCCGATTCCGAATTTTCTCAAATCTACAAAATTTATTTCAATAAGATTTTTGTCTATAGAGCGCTTAACTATCGAATGACTAAAAGGACCATCAAACATTTGCGGAAACAAAGTAATTACAGATATCTTCATGGGGATGGATTGTTATTCGGTACTATTTTCTGCCAAATTTATATATATTTTTTTACCACGAAGCACGGCCGGAATCCTAAGAGTATTTCTTATTGCTCTTATGACTTTTCCTTCCTTTCCAATCACTTTACCCATATCCGTCTGATCAACTTTAACCGTTAAATTTATAATTCCCTGATTTTCTTCCTCAATGACTTCAACTTCCTTTTCTTTTTCCACTATAGACTTGAGTATATATTCCAGAATTTCTTTCATCCCGTTAGAAAACCCTCCTTCTAGGAATATTTATTAAAAACACAAGTTTATGAGTTGAAATTTTTCTAACGGGATTCATTTTTTGAAAATTTTAAGAACCGTATTTGAGGGCTGTGCTCCTTGAGAAACCCAATAATCATATCTTTCTCTCTTTAAATTTCTGCCGCCAATTGGTCCTTTTTCATACGAACCAAGTGCTTCTATAAATGCTCCGTCCCTTTTAGATCTTTTTTCTTTTACAACAACCCTGAATTTCCGCTCACCGCGTTTTCCCATTCTTGATAGTCTTATTACTACTGACATGAAGCTTATTTTATCATTTATCCCTCTTGTGATCAATAGATTCTGATTTTATTTTCTCAAGCGCTTCTATGGCGGCTTCTTCTTCCGCTTTTTGCTTTGATGGGCCTGACCCTTTTCCAAACAGCTTATCCTCTACGTATACACCAACGCTAAATTCTCTTTTATGGGCCGGTCCCTTTTCTTCAAGGACGATATATTTGGGCGATCCTTTCTTTTTTGACTGAACATATTCCTGAAATTTGCTTTTGGGATCTTTGAGTAAATTCTTAAGTATAAAATCATCAGCACTTGCCAGGACAAACGAGTTTATTAGTTTTTCCCCTTCTTCAATTCCCTGATCCAGGAATAGTGCTCCGATATATGCTTCAAATACATCTGCTAAAATACTTGGATTTTCCCGTCCTCCTCCTTCTTCTTCCCCTTTTGAAAGCCTAAGCATTTTTCCAAGACCGGCTTCTGAAGCACAGTTTGCCAGCATTTTTGTATTTACAAGAAGAGAGCGCAGGTTTGTAAGTTTCCCCTCATCAAACTCGGGATAGTTTGTATATAAATAACTTGACACAACAAATGATAAAATGCTGTCTCCCAAAAATTCCAGTCTTTCATTGGATTCTATTTTTTCCCTCGATTCATTAAGAGAAGATCTGTGAGTTAACGCAGTTTTTAGAAGCTGACTGTTTTTAATTTTGGGAAGCTTTGCCATCTTTTATAACCTTTCCCAGAGCGCCATTGATAAAAGCAGGGCTATTTTCTCCGCCATACTCTTTTGCAAGTTCAATTGCTTCATCTATTATAACTTTTGGCGGTTCTTTTTTCACAACCAAAAGTTCGTACACAGCAAGCCGAAGAATTGAGAGGTCAACTTTATTAATTTTTTCAATTGGAAATTCAGGTGCGGCGATTTTTATTTTCTCATCCAAAAAACTCTTAAAACTCATTACTTTTTCCGAACCTGAACCTATTTTTTGCTTGTGAAACTCTACTTTAAATAAGTCTTCTATAATTTTTTGGCGGTTTTTGTGACGGGGATCAAGCGCTGTTTTCATTGTGCGGTTGGCTGTTCCGGCAGTTGTTCTTTTTCAGGCTTAGAATGCGCAATATATTCCTTACCTCTGTAATATCCGCAAATCTTGCATACGTTATGCGGTATCATCATGGATTTGCAATTGGGGCAAACAACTGCATTAGGGATAGAAAGCGAAATTCCCGCTCTCCTCTTCCCTTTTCTTTGTCTTGAATGTCTTCTTTTTGGCTCCTGCGACATAGCGTCGATGCATCATTTGCCGTCTTCATTCTAGCAAAGCTAGAATTCAGACTTTCAAACGCGCATCTCCTCCTTCAAAATCTTTCAGATTTTGATACTTAATGTCCCATTTTACTTTATTTGAGGCCGAATCGCAATTATTAGATATTTATACCTACATACACCCCGGGGGTGAATTTAGGTTTACACCTCAGTACACTAATCAGGGCTAACTTCTTTTATATTAATGTTCTCTATTTTTTGTTTGAGAGCTGGATATTTATCAAGCTCTTCGGCGTATTTCATGGCTTCTTTTTTTGTTTGCTCAATTAGTGTTAGATCTGAGAAACTGGCAATCTTTAAAAAGTCATGGCCCGATTGTGCTGTTCCAAAGATTTCGCCCGGACCTCTAAGTTTGAGATCAAGCTCAGCCAGCTGTGCCCCCACATTTGTATGCTCCATGGCTTTAAGACGTTTCAGCGTATATTGACTGTTTGAGTCAGTAAACAGCAAACAATATGCCTGCCTGCTGCTTCTTCCCACCCTTCCCCGCAGCTGATGCAGCTGCGCAAGGCCAAACCGCTCCGATGTTTCAATTATCATAATGTCTGCTCCCGGAATATCAATTCCCACCTCAACAACAGGTGTGGCAACTAAAATGTTTGATTTTTTGCTCTTAAATTCATCAAGAATTTTATCTTTCTCTTTACTTTTTAGCTTCCCGTGTAAAAGTTCGATTTTGTAGTTTTTAAACACTTGAGCCTTAAGTCTTTCGAACTCTTTTGTTGCGGCCTTGACTGTTATCATACTTTCCGATTCTTCAATAAAGGGGCAAATTACAAAAACCTGGCTTTTATTCTTATCTATGTTTTTCTTAATCCAGACGTAAGCTTTTTCTCTTTTTTCTTCCGGAACTACCCAGGTTTTTATTTCGCGTCTTCCCTCAGGCATTTCATCTAAAACCGAAAGAGCTAAATCGCCGTAAAGCGTTAAGGCAATTGTTCTCGGAATCGGCGTTGCAGTCATAGTTAAAATATGAGGGCTGTTCCCTTTCTTTCGAACCAATGATCGCTGCTCAACGCCAAATCTGTGCTGTTCGTCAATAACAACAAATCCCAGTTTTTCAAAATTAACCCCACTGTGTATGACGGCATGAGTACCAACAAGCACGTCAAAATTATTTGAATTATGAATTATGAATGATGAATTAGGGATTTTATATTTTGCATGATTCTTGATTCGTTCTTCATTATTCACTTTTGATTTGACACTCGACGTTCTTAAACTAACTCTAATACCGAATGGGGACAGAAGCTGAGAGATCGTACGAAAATGCTGTTGTGCGAGAATTTCGGTTGGTGCCATAATGACCGATTGAAAACCGTTTAAGTAAGCTGCGAACATGGCAGTGGCGGCAACAACTGTTTTTCCGGATCCGACATCTCCCTGAAGAAGTCTGTTCATTGGCTTTTCGGAGACGAGGTTACCCAAAATATCCCCTATGGCATTTTTTTGAGCAGAAGTTAGCGTAAACGGTAATTTTTTAATAAATTCATTTATCTTAACCTTATTAATTTTAAAAGGATAGCCATTGAGTTTTTCCTCCCACTGTTTTCTTTTGATATCTGCTGATAGCTGAAGAAGAAACAATTCATCAAAGGAGAGTCTTTTTCTTGCTTTTTCCGAATCATCCAAAGTGTCGGGAAAGTGAATTTTAAAAAGTGATGTATAAAGCGTCTCAAAATTGTATTTCCTTCGGAGTGTGTCCGGCAGAAAATCTGCTATTTCGTCCTCGTTTTCTTTTAAGAGTTTAAAAACCTGGCGTCTCAGCCATTTTGAGGAAATTCCCCGAGTTTCCGGATAAACGGGAACAAGTCGTCCGGTGTGAATTGTTTCACCATTTATTATCTCAAAATCAGGAGACTGAATTTGAAGACCAAATCCTCTTTTCTCGGCCTTTCCCGATAGGGAAAGAAAATCTCCCGGTTTGACTGTTTTTGCAATATAGGGCTGGTTAAACCAGATTATCTCAATTTTGCCCGTATCATCTGAAACAGTAGCTTTCTGAATTATAAACCTTCTTCTCGTGTACTCATTCTTAATTTTTTCAACCTCTCCCCTAATCGTTACAATTTCACCCGGCTGAATTTTTGAAATCTTGGAAATTATTGAATAATCTATATAACGCGTGGGAATATGATAAAGAAAGTCTTCGAATTTTCTAATCCTAAGTTTTTCCAAAGATTTCGAGTACCTTTTGTAAATCCCGCCAAAGGAGGATATTGTATCGTTAAGTTGAGGCATAATTAGTAAATAAAAATAGGAAGAAGGGATGCAAGAATTAAGGAGAAAGATATAAGCCCAAAAATAAGAATAAATATTATCTTGTGTTTTCTATTTAATTCAAACATTTCTTTTTAATTTTACCACCTTTTTGCCGACGGTCAAAATTATATCCCCTGTTTTGATATTTGGAATTTTACCTGACTTAACTTTTTCTCCATCAACTGAAACTCCATTTTGTTCAAAAAGTCTCTTTGCCTCGGATTTAGATTTAGAAAGATCGAGTTCAACCAATAAGTCTTCGTCAATCACAATGTCATCATTTATCTCAACTTCGGCAATATTTTTTGGCAGCTCGCCTTTTTGTACCACTCTTTCAAATTCCTCCTCAGCTTTTTCAGCACTCGCCTCATTATTAAGTTGTTTTGTTATTTCGTATGCCAGAACTTTTTTGAATTTAATTGGGTTCTCGCCTTTTTTAATCTCAACCTCAATTCTAGCTATCTCCTCGATTGAGATATCCGTCAGATACTCAAGCCCTTTTATAATCACGTCGTCTCCAAGTGCCATAATTTTTCTGTAAAGTTCAACAGGCGTATCTGTTAGAGCAATTACATTTCCTTCGGACTTTCCAATCTTTATGCCGAAGGTATCTGTCAATAACGGCGTAGTCATAACAAATTTTTCCTTCCCTTTCATTATTTTCATAAGAGTTCGTCCTGTAAGCATATTAAATGTTTGATCAGTTGCGCCAAGCTCTAGGTCTACATCCATGGCAACTGAATCGTATCCTTGTAATAGTGGGTAAAGGAATTCACGAAGATTTATAGATTCTCCTGCTTTTAATCGTTCTTGAAACATGTCTCTTTCGATAAGCTGTTGAACAGAAAAATTTTGAGCAATGTTTAAAATATCGACCAATGTCAATTGATTTAGCCAATCTCCGTTATACATTACCTTAATTGGATTTGGCCCATCGAAACGAACAATTTTAGAAGCTTGGTTAATATAGTCTTTGGCGTTTTCTCTTAATTCCTGTTGGGTAAAAAACTTTTCTCGAGTTTTCTTCTTGTCTGTTGGATCTCCTGCCTGTCCAGTACCATCCCCGATCAAAAATATTACTTGGTGGCCAAGTTCTTGCCATTGCTTGTGCTTTCGAAGTCCCACCATATGTCCAATGTGTAGTTCTGTCCCAGTGGGGTCAAATCCTTGATAGAGCTTTAGTTTCTTCCCGCTTTTTAGAACTTTTGCAAGCTCTTCGCGTGACGGGTAAATTTTATCAACACCGCGGTTAAGGAGCTCATCAATTTTGTCCATATGGCCTCAAGTATAGCATAATAAGATGAAGATTTGGTATAATTATATATACGAAAATGCTCGATTACGGAGGAAGATCTAGGCGCCAAAGATCTAGAAGAAGGTCTAGAAGGACCTCTAGATTTCCAAGCAAAGTTATCCTCTATTCCAAACTTTCCCGATATGCCCTCCTCGGGCTAATTGCAGGTGTAATTCTAATGTTTGGAATTTTTCTTTGGTACAGCCGGGATTTGCCGGAACCCGGAAAATTGGTTGAAGCCAAGGCTGAAAATTCAACACGGATTTATGACCGGAACGGAGTGCCTCTATATTCAGTTTATGAAGACGTTAACAGAACTTATGTAGAGCTTTCGGAAATCCCAAAGACGCTTCAGCAAGCAACGATTTCAATTGAGGACAAAGATTTCTATTCAAACGAGGGATTTTCTATAACGGGAATATTCAGGGGTTTAGTTCTGGATCCTATTTTAAAACAGCGCCTGACAGGAGGATCCACAATTACACAGCAGCTTGTAAAAAACGTTCTTCTGTCATCAGAGCGAACAATTCCAAGAAAAGTTAAAGAGCTTATTCTGGCAATACAAGTTGATCAGCGGTTTTCAAAAGATGAAATACTTGAAATGTATTTGAATAATGTTCCCTATGGCGGAACTTCATTGGGAGTTGAGGCGGCTTCGGAATCCTACTTTGGTAAAAAGGTTTCAGAGCTTAATCTTTCAGAGTCTGCTTTTTTGGCAGGACTTCCGCAGAGCCCCAGTATTTATTCTCCGTATTCGGGAAACAAGCATTATATCTCCCGGTCCCAGCAGGTATTGAGAAATATGAGAGAAGAGGGTTACATCAGTAAGGATCAGGAAGAAGCATCTCTTAAAGAAATAAAAAAAATGAAGTTTACGCAAAGAGAATCTGCCTCATTTAAAGCCCCTCATTTTGTGATTTATGTAAGACAAATTTTAGCTGAGCAGTTTGGCGAATCAGCGGTTGAAAGGGGCGGTCTTCAGGTAACAACGACTCTTGACTTTGAATTGCAAAAAAAAGCGGAAGAAATAGTAGCCGAAGAAATAGAAAAGCTCAAAGGATTTAGAGTTGGGAACGGTGCAGCAGTTGTTATGGATCCTAAAACCGGAGAAATTTTAGCAATGGTTGGGAGTAAGGACTATTTTGATACCGATGCCGACGGCAATTTTAATGTTGCAACCGCGCCAAGACAACCGGGGTCGTCACTTAAGCCGGTTATTTATGCAACGGCATTTGAAAAAGGATACAGCGCGTCAACTATGATAATGGATGTTGCAACGGATTTTCCCGTGATTGATGTAGATGATCCTATCTATACACCGGTAAACTATGACGGAAAATTCAGGGGTCCGGTACAAATTAGATTTGCACTCGGAAATTCCTTAAATATACCGGCAGTCAAGATGCTTGCAAGAGTAGGTGTCCAGGACGCTATGGAAAAAGGATACGAAATGGGACTTGAGACATGGGAGCCGACAAGAGAAAACCTATCAAATGTGGGACTTTCTCTTGTTTTGGGAGGGCGTGAAGTAACGCTGCTGGATGAGGCAAGCGCATATTCGGTTTTGGCAAACGAAGGCGAAAGACGCGATCCCATAACAATTCTTAAGGTAGAAGATAATTCAGGGAAAAAACTTTTTGAATATAAAGAAAGAGACGGACAAAAAGTCTTATCAGAAGAGATAGCATTTATTATATCCCACATTCTTTTAGATAATAATGCAAGATCGGACGCATTTGGAGTAAATTCAGCAATAAATATTCCGGGAATTGCAGTCAAAACCGGAACAACGGATCAAAAAAGAGATAACTGGACAGTAGGTTATCATCCGGGAGTTGTGGTTGGTGTTTGGGTTGGAAATAACGACAATAGTCCAATGAATCCAGCAGTCTCATCAGGAGTAACCGGCGCCTCACCCATCTGGCGTCGGATCATGCTTGAGGCATTAAAAGAAAAAAAACTAGAAAACTTTAAAGTTCCCGAGGGTGTTGTTGCTGTGCAAGTTGATTCGTTGGGAGGAGGGATACCTACGGAGGGGCGACCTACAAGATCGGAGTATTTTATTAAAGGGACAGAGCCAACAACGGAATCTCAGGTTTACCGCAAAAAAGACGATAAGACCTATGCCTGGATAAGAGAAGATGATCCCGTATCAACAGACGGAGTGAACCGCTGGCAGGAAGGTATAGACCGCTGGATTGAGGAATTCCATAAAGACGATCCTTTTTATCACCCTCCGGACGACGTAAAGAACTAGTTTAAATTACTTTATGGATGCATTAAATTTCTGAGAAATCGATTCTATAACTTCTTCCCTGATCTTTGAAATATCTTTTGTTGTAAGATTTTTGTCATCAGCGCGGTACTCAACCCTAAACGTTCTTGCGTTTTCAAATTGGTCTTTAAGCCGGACTTCCTTTATTAAAAAACTTTGAAGTGCAATTTCATTTACCACCTCATCGGTAAGCACATCATCTCCTAAAATAAATGTTAGGTCTTCAATAATAGCCGGAAATTTAGCAATTGGCACATATTTTTTCTTATTATTTGCGTGAATTAGTATCTCGCTAAGATTCAATTCAAAATCGATCAGATTTTGATTTAATATTTCAATATATCCAATATTTTTATTTTCGATAACCAGCTCTGCTCCGGGACCCTCAAGCCTCTTCCTGAACTTATAAGTTCCAATACCCAAATCTTTTAGCAAAATCTCCAAGACCCCTTTTACTTCAAAAAAAGACGCATTCTGTCTCTTAAAAATCCCCGACAGGGTAAGAATTTCTTTGGGTAGGTCGTTTTCCCTTCTTAGATAAATATTACTCATCTCAAAAATCCTTAGAGTGTCTCGTGTCTTGTTTTCCTGGGTAACTTTTAAAAGCGAGGGAATCAGACTATTTCTTAAATAAACCATATCTTCAGTCAAAGGATTTGTAAGCTTTACCCCCTTTTCTACAGGTCCTTCATAAAGGTCTTCAGAGACCATAGAATATGTGTAAACCTCTGTAAATCCCATGTACTTAAGGGCGTTTTTCACCTTTTCTTCAAAAAAGAAATTGTTGGCATAACTTTCCGATTCATTAGTTAAAAAAGCGGGAATTACACTGGGAAGTCTGTGATAGCCGTAAATTCTGGCAATTTCTTCTATGATATCTTCTTCTATTTTTATATCATTTAATCTTTGCGTTGGAATCTCAACCAATAATGTTGCGGATTTGATACTTACTGAAAAACCAAGCTTTTGAAGAATCTCTTTTGACTTTGAAGGATCTATGGTTACGCCTATGACTTTATTTATTTTTTCGCTTTCTATGCGAAGACTTTTTGCTCTGACTTTATTTGGATAAATATCCAAAACCTTGCTAAGGCTTTTTGCTTTTGCTATTTCTGTATAAAGCTCAATGCCTCTTTTGAAAGCTGTTTCTAAAAGATTGGGATCAACGCCTTTCTCATTAATAATTGCCGCCTCTGTTCGGATACCTAGTGACATTGAGGTTTTTCTGATATTTTGCGGATTATTGTTATCGAGGAAAAATAAAATTCTTTTTGTTTTATCGTTTACTACCGAATTCGCAGTTCCCATTATACCCAAAAGGTCAATTATTTCCCCTTCCCCGTTATCGGCTATAATATCTCCCCCATAAAGAGAGTATTTTTTCCCGTCAAGGGTAGTAATTTCTTCTCCCTTATTTGACCGCCTGATTATCATTTTTCTTGATAACAGATCAAAATCAAAAACGTGGGCGGGATGGCCAATTTCCCGCATTACATAATTTGTGACATCCACTATATTATTAAGACTTCTTACACCGGTTGCCTCGAGTCTTTCCTTGATATATTTTGGACTTTGCCCTATTTCTATCTCCAAAACCTGCGCCATAATCCGGTTAACCAAAGAAGGGTCGTTTTTGATTTCAATAGGAAAAGAAATATCCCCTTCTTTTACTTCTGGAATTTTTGGAGGGTTAAATTTGGCTGCAATTCCTGCTTCGGAAAGAGCGGCGCAGGCCTCGTTTGCAATTCCCACAACACCCATAAGATCAACCCTATTGGTGGTAACCTCAATATCGTAAACAAAATCATTTCCCAATTTTTCAACCCGCTCGACAGAAACTGAGCGAAGCGATAGTTCCCTCTCAATATCATTTGAGCTCGCATTTGTTTCAAGATATTCCCTAAGCCAAGAATCGAGTATTTTTATTTGCATAAAAAAGCGTTAAGGGTAAAGGGTTAAGCGTTAAGATTAAAGTCCTCTACCTTCAATTTTTCTGATCATTACGTATAACATTTTCATTACTTCTTCTAAAAGTTTTTCTGCTTTGGTGAAATCTAAATGTTTAAATTTTTTAAGTGATTTACAGACTAAAATTTGAGTTTCAAGTTCAGCTGCAGAACCTAGCGAGATTGAGAGAAATTGTACGTATTCTTTTTTATGGCGCCTTAAATATCCTTCTGCAATTTGACTTGGAATTGATACTACTGCTCTTTCCATCTGAGATTTTAAACCAAACCTTTCATCAGCCGGAAATTTCTCAGTGAGAGAGTAGATTTCTTTCACCAACTCCATTGATTTTTGCCAAACCGTTAGTTCTTTATAAGACTTGATTAACATAACTTTACCCTTACCGCTTTCCGCTTTCCCCTAAGCTAGAATTGTTCAAGGAATTCTAGCTTGTTGCTGTAAAGCATTCGCAAATCATC
>CAZFNO010000004.1:27405-32555 GCA_964520695.1 uncultured Gammaproteobacteria bacterium
GCTAGAATTGTTCAAGGAATTCTAGCTTGTTGCTGTAAAGCATTCGCAAATCATCAATTTCAATACCGTCTTTCATCATAAGGACGCGTTCAACTCCCCAGCCGAATGCAAAACCGTTAAATTTGGAAGGATCGATCCCTGTGTTTTTCAAAACGTTTGGATGAACTATCCCTGCGCCTCCCAGCTCTAACCATCCCTCTTTGCAAAGTTTGCACCCCGATCCTTTGCAAACTCCGCAGGATACGTCAACTTCAAAAGACGGCTCTGTAAACTCAAAATGATAAGGTCTAATCCTTGACTTGCGATCTTCCCCAAAATATGATTTAACAAAATAATCCAAAACCCCTTTTAAATTTGTTATTGAAAGATTTACATCAAGTGCCAGTCCCTCAAACTGGTGAAACATTGGCGTATGAGAAACATCGGATTGGCGCCTATAGCATTTGGCAATGTTTAGCATTTTAATGTTAATGTCATCCCGAACTTGATTCGGGATCTCTTGTCTTTGTTTGTTGGATGCTGAAACAAGTTCAGCATGACGTTTTGCATGCCTCTCCATTTCCCTAACCTGTCCCGATGAAGTGTGCGGTGTCAGAATAACGGGTCCTTTTTTTGGATCCGGCTTTTGATCTATAAAAAAAGTCTCCCAATCGTCTCTGGCCGGATGGTCTTTGGGAAAATTAAGAGCTTCAAATCCGTACCAATCCCACTCAACTTCAGGATAGCGAACTCTTTTAAATCCTATTTTTTCAAAAATACTGGTAATTTCTGTGATTGCCTGAGTTACAAGATGAAGGTGACCAAGGGGGGGCATTACGGAAGGGTTGGTAACGTCAATTTTTACGATCTTGGACCTAAGGAGCCCTGATTTTAACTGATTTTCTTTTTCTACTATTGCCTCTTCTATTGTTGATTTGACGCCGTTAGCTAAAATCCCGATCTCTTTTCTTTTCTCAGCATCAATTTTTGGAATCAGTTTTATTGATTGCGTTAAGGCTCCGCTTTTTCCTAAAAACTGGAGTTTTATCTCTTCAAGCTCTTTCTCATCCGCTGACTCAAGAATAAGCGAGAGCGCATTGTTTTTAATATTAATAAGTTCATTTTCCATGACTTTTTAATGATACCAAACTTAAAGTCAAAATGCAGTTAATTAGAGTCCTTGAGGAAGAATTAAAGCCTGACCAGAAATCCTATTCCTACAGCCTCTGATAACAAAATCTCGAGCATTGTCAATTACAACTTTTTCGGGATCTTGAAAAAATCTGGTATCCGCAATGAACTCACTTTTGATACTACATCCGGCGCAGTTAACAGCTGCTTGTGACATAGTGCCAGATCTTTTATAAGTTCCTTCAAATTCCTGGATTTTAAGATTTGCTCTGCATTCTGCTGGTGCCGGCATAATGCGTGAATATTAAACCAAACTTTAGGTTTAGTCAATTTTTAAGATCTCCATTCGCTCTTTTCAAGCATTTTTTGATATACCAGCATATGGTCTAGCGAGTAGCCGTTTAAACCGCCTTCAAAATCTCTAAAACGCTCTCGTCTTGAGTTTTCCGTTTGTGTTTTTTGCTCCAGCACAGCCGGTTTTCTGCCAACCCCATTTTCTTTTCCCATATAAAATCACCTCCTCGTCTAAGCTAGGCTTCGCGTCTTCATCCGAACTTTGTTCGAATTTTGACTTTTTGCCTGCTTCTCCTCTTCAGTCGCCTCAGGCGACTGAGAAAACACATTAAACCACAAAAAAACCTCCCGATTGGGAGGTTTGTGCCGTTTAAATTTTACAGCATTTTACCTCCCGAAAGGGTAGGTAAAAAAGAAATTTACTGTTGCTATTTTATTCACTGCCTTAATATTATCAAAAAATTATTCTTCCGGCAAATCTTCAATTATTCCCCAGCAACTCAATCACCCGGACTCTCAAGTGCTAAGTCCCCGGCCTCTCCGTCTTCTTGGCTATACGGGGAAGGAATTTTTGAGGTATCAAGTTTGGGACCAAGCCTCATTGCTAGATTAGGCACGTCGTATAAACCTTCATTAAACATAACGATTGATACCGGTGTTCCGTCTGCGCCGTAAATATCAGCTTCGCGTGTTCTTGACATAGTCGAAGTTTAAGTTATTTTTTAATTAAAATCAATTAATTCTTTTTAAAACAACTTTATGTCCAATTTGTACGAAATCATTATTTTTAGGTTTTTGAATTATTTTCCCATTTTTGATTAGATATTTTAAATGTCTGATTTTTCTATCCAGATCGGCTAGTTCTGCCTTTGCGCTTTTATAAAACCCGTTTTCCGATAAATCTCCCATAGCTCTTGCTCTGACTAGAGATTTTAAAGTTTCAGGTCTTTTCCTTTCAGCTTCCCTAAGATCAATTTTTAATTTTTCAAACCCTCCTTTGGTAAAAGGAATCTCCATAGCCATATTGTATCAGAGGTTATTTTACTGATGCGAGGATTTGTTTAAAGGTCTCGGGGTCGTTTTGGACAATTTCATTTAGTATTTTTCTGTCAAGCTCAATATTTCCTTTTTTGAGTTTGTTAATCAAAACCGAATACGAAACCCCTTCTTTTTTTGCAGCTTCTCCTATCCTTGTAATCCAAAGAGCGCGTATGTCCCTTTTTTTAAGTTTTCTCCCATGATAAGCGTACTGACCGGCATGAAGATAAGCTTCTTTGGCGTCTTTAACAAGTCTTGACTTTGTTCCTGTATAGCCTTTATTTGCTTTAAATAACTTTTTATGTTTTCTCCTTGATACTGTACCTCGTTTGACTCTAGACATATGTCAACTCCTAATATCTTACTACTAACCTCTAACAGTTAGTTGTTAGTTTTTAGTAGTTATTGATTGCGCTAAGCGCTTAGCATTTTTTTAATTTTTTTTGCAAAAGGTTTAGAAAGCTCTCCCGGCTCCTTACCGCGTCTTAGTCTTGATTTACTTTTATTTTTCTTAAGATGAGATTTGTATTGATGGGAAAACATCACTTTTCCCGTTTTTGTTACCTTAAAACGCCTGCTTACTGATTTTTTAACTTTTTTCTTGTACTTCTTCATTTTTACTTTTTTTATCCGGAGAGATCATTGCAATAAGCTGTCTTCCTTCAAACTTTGGCTCCCTGTCTACCTTTGATATATCGGAAAGCTCCTCAATTGCTTTTCCAAGCACCTTATGTCCGAATTCCGGATGACCCATTTGTCTTCCCTTAAACCTGACAACAAGTTTTACTTTATCATTTTCTTCCAAGAAATCTCGTGCCCGTCTTATTTTTGTATCAAGATCATGAGTATCCATGAAAGGGCCAAGGCGCACTTCTTTAGTTCCTCCTGTTTTTGCTTTCCTTTTTTCCTCTCGTCTTTTTTTCTCCTCCTGATAAAGAAATTTTTTGAAGTCAATTATCCTTGCAACAGGCGGTTTGGCAAGTGGCGCAATTTCCACCAGGTCTAACTCTTGACTTCTTGCATGCCTAAGCGCTTCCTCTTTTGGAAGTATTCCAATTTGTTTCCCTTCACTATCAAGAACTCGAAGCTCTCTTGAGAAAATTCGCTCATTTGTTCTGTAAAACTTCCTGTTTTGCCTGTTTTTGTTATAATTTTTTCTCAATTTCTCCAGTTAACCTTTTTAAAAATTGGGAAAGACCAAACTTTCCAAGATCTTCCCCGTTTCGCGATCTGACAGAAACTGTATTTTCTTCAACTTCTTTGTCGCCTATTATAACTAAATATGGAATTTTTTGCAAAGTTGATTCTCTTATTTTTGATTGAAGCGTGTCTGATTTGTCATAGACTTGCACACGTATGCCGTTTTTCTTAAGATCCTCCGCAATTTTTTTTGCGTGACCCAGGTGTTTATCTGTAATAGGAAGAATTGCAATTTGTACAGGTGAGAGCCATAGCGGAAATGCCCCCTGATAATGTTCTGTTAGTATTCCAATGAATCGTTCGAAGCTACCAAAGATAGCGCGGTGGATCATCACAGGCCTTTGGGCTTCACCTTTATCGTTGATATATTTTAGATCAAAAGCTTGTGGCATATGAAAATCAAGCTGGACTGTAGCTAGTTGCCACTCCCTATCATGAGAGTCTTTTATGTGGACATCAATCTTTGGTCCATAAAATGCTCCATCACCCTTTTTGTCTCCGGCCTTAATGTTTTTTCTCTTAAGCACTTCTGCCAAATCTTTTTCCGCCTCATCCCACATTTCGTCGGTTCCGGCTCGTTGTTCTGGACGAGTTGCAAACCTAAACTCGTACTCAAATCCAAATTTCTTGTAAAAATCTATCATCATGTCCAAAATTTTTGAAACCTCATCAAAGATTTGATCTTCTGCCGCGTAAATATGGGCATCATCCATAGTCATTTGCCTTACTCTCAATAGTCCATTAATTTCCCCGGACTGTTCCCTTCTATGAAGTTTTCCAAGCTCTGAGAATCTTAGCGGTAATTCTTTGTAAGTTCGTGGTCTGAATCTATAAATAATTGTTGATTCAGGACAGTTCATCGGCTTTAAGGTGTAGCTAATTGGAATACTGTCAGTTTCTTCGTCTGAAAGAATAAGATTGTACATATTGTGTTCTCCAAATTTTTCCCAGTGTCCTGACTGCTTAAAAAGCTGTGATTTGACCATGATGGGTGTTGAGGTCTCTAAATATCCAGCATTTTCCGTAAGCTCCCTTATGTATTTCTCAAGTTCTTTAAAAATTACCATTCCCTTTGGAAGCCAATAGGTAGCTCCCGAAGAATATGGGTGTGTGAAAAAAAGCTCAAGTTCGCGTCCAATTTCCTGGTGACTTTTATTTGGTTTCATTAGATGGGTATTTTAGCAAGTTAGGAAAGCATTGACAATCAGGTTTAAACATCTTCTGAAATTATTATAAGCCAAATCTTGGATTTTGCTGGGAGTTTTGTAAGATATAATTGATAATATTTGAAACAAAATCCCCAACTAACGGTACAAAATCAATATTTCTTGCAATAAAGACCACAAACGCTATAAAAAGCCCCAAACCAAATGTTACTCCTATACCCCAGGACAGTCCTCCCAGGAAATTATTTAAAATTATTTGCTTCCTGCTTCTATTTATGTTTTCGAATTTATTCTCCGCCATAAATTAAGTTTAGTTATTAATATCAAAGCTGTCAATCATTT
>CAZFNO010000005.1:0-31078 GCA_964520695.1 uncultured Gammaproteobacteria bacterium
GAGAGAAAATCAAAACAAAATTTAATATTATCGGTTTTGGGAATACTGGCAATTCTATTTCTCTTAATAAAATACGGTATTCCATTCTTGGGAAATATAGGATTTTTCTTTGGTCAGCTAACTAGTGTTCCAAGGCAAAACCAGCAGGAAATAACAAGCAGTGAATTTGTTCCTTCCCCAAAGCTTAACCCCATCCCTAAAGCCACTAAAGTCCCTGATATTATCGTATCCGGTACAAGCTTGCCTGGGCTTACTATTGATCTTTATGTAAATGGAATTAGAGAAGATCAAGTATCAGCAGACAGTGATGGAGAATTTGAATTTAACATAAGACTTTTAGAAGGTGAAAATATTATTAAAGCTAAGGCAAGATCAGTCGAGCTTGAAAGCGAGTTTTCAAATTCTTCGGTAGTAAGTTTTAAAAGTTTAAATCCCACTCTTTCTATAGAATTTCCTCAAGATGGATCCGAAATCAAAAACACCAATCCGATAACAGTTAAAGGAATGACCGATCAGGATGTAAAAGTTACAGTTAATGGATTTAATGCTATATTAGGACCCAACAACACTTTTAGCTACCAGCTCCTTTTAAAAGACGGGGGCAATGATATTACATTAATTGCACAGGATCTGGTTGGTAATAAAACAGAAAAAACAATCAGCGTTTCGTATTCTCAGTAAGTCCTGCTATAAGAAACATCCACGCCATTATAAAAGAATAAATTAAACTATTAATAAACAAACTGTTAATAATAAGACCTGCAAGCGAAACAATTAAAACAATTGCCATGTCGTTTTTTTTAAGATTAGAAAACCCTAACTTAAACATTTTGTATAATAAATATAGATACGAAACAAACCCAACAACGCCTGCAGTTGCTAAAATTAGAATTAAACTATTATCCACACCTGCGCCGGCATGGCTTGGACCGACAAGCGAGGCGTCTGCATAGCCGTATTTTTCTCTGGCATAGCGGAAAGTGTTAAACCCGACGCCCAGTGGATTTTCTTTTGCAATAAAAATCCCTTGCTTCATTGAAGCAAATCGCTGAGACGCTGAGTATGTTCTTAAAAGGTTTGTATTTTCAATATAAAATCTTGGAGAAAGGATTATAAATGCAACTGCAAATGCTCCAATTACCCCCAGAATTATTTTAAAATTTCGCTTAATAATAGAATAAGTAAGGGCACTAACAGCAAGCATTAACATTGCTCCTCTTGAATAAGACAAAATTACAGCAACAAATGTTGCCGAAAGAACAAAATGTCCTATATACCGGTTTTTAAATAGTTTTTCTTTATAAACAAAGAAATAAATTAAAAGAAGTACAAAAATAACTCCTGCAAAATTTGGATCCAAGTAGGATGATACCATTCTATACATATGGTCATCCCATCCTAAAAAATAAAGACTCTTGAGATTTGAAAAGAAGAAATACTGAAAATAACCAATTAGTAGAATTACAATACCTGAAATCATCATAAATTTGTGTGCATATTCTTTTCCCAAGGGAGATAGACTTGCAGCAACAAAATAAATTCCCGTATAAGCAACCCATCTTATTAAATATAACGAACCAATAAACAGCTGGTACTGCTCATAATTTAGAATATTTATGACAAGTGAAAAAACCGAGGCTAAAATAAAAATTATAATCGGGATTTTAAGATAAAATGTTTTGTACCAAATCTTTTTTAAATAGTAAACCGAGAGAAGAATTACCGAAAAATCAAACAAACCGACACTGATACCTCCCGGAAATTTTATTTTCGCAATTTCTCCAAGCGCAAAGGCTATAAAAAATAATGGAAGAAAAATTTTCAAAAAACTCATAAATTCATCTCTTTATAAACTTTAACATTTGTTATGTCATTTTCATATACTAATTTGAAGTTTTTATATCTTTTTGGTAAACCTGTGTTTTGAGTTGCTATATGGTTAAATGAATCTTCTGGTTTAAGGTATGACTCGTGAATGAATGGAAAATCAACATAATAAAGATTATGAAATCCTATCAGAAGTACTTTATCACTTTCCTTGATATTTTCTGAAAACCAGCCGTCAGTATCATAAAAATCCCCAAAATCAAAATTTAAATTATTAGAAAGAAATTGGTGCTTTGATTGAGTTCCAAAAGCTACAGGTAAATATTTGAAATTAGCCGCCCCCCTATAAAACAGTGTTACCAAGCCTACTAAAAAAACCAGAACTATAAGATATTTTTTAAAATAATCTATCCTAATATAAGCTATTGCCGACGCTGCAAGTATTGAAAAAGCCGGAAGGTAAGGCAAAATAAACCTTCCTCCTCCCGTTCTTGGGGTAAAATACCAGACTATTAAAGACAAACCGCAGTAAAGCAATAATATTTTCATTCGGTTATCAAATTTTTTATATGCAAAGAAAATGAGCGGTAAAAACATAATATAAATTGGAGAAACCGGATCGCTGGATCTAAGAAATAAAACAAAAAAATCTCTTACTATATTAATTGGATTTATAAGACTAGAACTAAGTTCAACTCTATAAACTTCGCTGAAAATCGGATAAAAGGGGTTTCCGGTGCTTAAAAACGCAAAGAGGAACCAGGGTGAAGCCATGAATAACGATACCGAAAAAAACGTTATTGTTTTTTTAAAATAGTCTAAAATATTTGCTTTATTCAAGCCTAGAGCGTAAAAAATTAATACAGAAAAAATAAATAGCGAACCGAGCGCTATTAATTTGGAGGATATTGCAAGACCGAGCATCATACCTGAGGTAACCAACCACTTAGTGTTTTTTGTTTCAAACCAGTTTATAAATGCAAAAAGTGCTAAAAACTCAAAAAATGTTCTTCCCAAATCAATATATGCTGTGATTGACTGCCATCCTACAACTAAATTACTGTAAAATATTAACGATGCAATCAGAGATAATTTTTGATCAAAAAACTTTCTCGATAATTTATAAATAGCCAGTGATGTCAGTATTCCGAATGAAAAATGAATAAATTTTGCCATCGTTTCATTAAAAAATAAAATCGAGAGAAGATATAGCAAATCAACTAACTTTGGCATCACTGAATAATAAAAAAGGCCTCCTTCAATAAAAAAAATTGATTGTTTTTCTAAAAAGAGTTTGGGAAGTGTTAGATGATACCACAAAGAATCGAATGAAAGCTCAGGACCAAGTACTCCTATAAAATTAACAGTCACAATTGCCAGAACTAAAAACACATAAGTCAGATTAGATTTTGTGATTTTAAAAATGGATATATTGACTTTTGGCTTTATTATAAATATTGATAAAACCAAGAAGAGAAGTGTTGTTGCTAGAATCGCTGGCTTAGTTAGAAAAGCTAAAATACCCAAAATAAAGATTAGATATGAATAAATACCAATTAGGATTGCTAGAACAAACATAACCCTCCTCTACAAAGAAGAAATTGAAGATAATAAAACAGGATTATAATTGACCAGATAAAAAATATTAGGAAGGCTAACTTTTGCGCCATAACTGCCAGAGTTTACCACGAACAAGAAAAGAGTGAAAGGACATGAAGATTGCATGGATAAAGCCTTCAAGACCGTCTTGGAATCCCCTTTTTATAAAGTAGGTTTTTATAAATTTTCCTTTTGTATATAATAAAATTGAGAGAAAACCTGATTTTACTCCTTCTTGATATAATTCTTTTGATCTTAAGTCTGAATAAAAATTAATCTCCTGTAAGAATTCTTTTATTGTGGGATGCGGATAGTGGTATATTGGATTTTGTAATGCTCCTACTTCACTTTTAGTTTCCCAGGTTTCGTGGACTCTTCCCTTAAGCTTCCCTTTTGATTTGTCAAATAAGCGAAGTAGCTTTATTCCTCCAGAATCTCCATGTTCAAGTTTTTTCCCCCACATGAAGTCAATCCTGGGTATTAAAAATCCTGCGTATTTTATGTTGGGGGTTAGGCTTTCTTTTATTTCTGTTGAGAGCTGGTCGATTATCCTCTCGTCCGCATCAAGAAATAATACCCAGTCATTTTTTGTTTTTTCAATTCCGAATTGACGCTGAGCAGAAAAATTATCACCCAGCTCTCTTTTGTGAAGGCTAATATTTGGATAATCTTTTTTAAATTGCTCAATAAGCTCTATGGTTCTATCGGTTGAATTATCATCAACAACAATTATTTCATCACAAAAGTTTAATGATTCTAAACAATCAATAATATTTTTTTCTTCGTTTTTTGTAAGAACAACAGCTGAAATATTCATTTTTCTCTAAATTCAATTCTATCAGTATTTCCGTTAAGATAAAACTTTAGCTCCTCTTTGTTTTTTGAAGGTCCGTGACCCTGCCACCATGTTAGATATTCAAATGGTGTGGTAAAACTTTCATATTGACTTCCTTCCCCTATTCCTATAATGTTATATGGTCTGCCGCGTGATACACCTATAATCTGCTTTGCTTCTTCAATTTTTTCACTAAATGTCCTATTAGTTTCGAAATTAGATCTAAATAAAACAAACGTGTTTATAAGGCCTATCAAAATCGCTATCAATAAGAAGCTTAAATTAACAATTTTATACCTAGTATTAAAGCTAAACAGAATTCCCAACATTATCATTAACTGGGGGAAAACAATTAAAGTGTATGCAGCGGAATTTGTCTTTGCAGCAATATAAGCTATCGCAGGGACTAAGATAAAAAGTAAAATAAAAATATAGTTTATCTTTTTTATCTTTTTCCTTTTATTATCTACGGTTTTGTAAAATAGAAATAATAAGCCAATTAAGAGAATTAGAATAGAAAGTTCCCTACTGGGATAGAATATAAAGTTTCTAATTAAGTTTTGTAAGAAAATAAAAAATGTTGTCCAAGTCTCTCCCGAGACATTTGGATTAAGCGGAGGATATCCTAAAAAAACTGCAAGACGGTAAAAAATCCATATAACAACCCTAAGGGTTTGAGGAAAACCATGACTAAGATCATAGATAATAAATGGGGTCAAAGGTATTAAACCCGAAATAAATGATAAAAAAAGAATTTTCTTATTAAAAATCTGTTTAAACCAAATTTCTTTCTTTAAATATCCGAAAAACAGAAGAATTAGAATTATTCCGGCTAATGAAAATGTCGCAATTTCAAAATTATATAAAATTCCAAGTATCAAAATAGATATGGGAAAATAAATAACTTTTCCATTTATCCACTTATAAACTGAGAATAGTAATAAGATTGTAAACAAAGGAATTAAACTTGTATGATAAGGCATTCTGGCAGCAAGAACTATTGCGGGTGAGGTTGCGTAAAAAAAAGAGGAAAAAAGTGCAGTTTTTTTTGAAAAAAGTGTACTCGCAAAAATGTAAACAAGAATAATTGTTAATGTATCAGCAATAGCTATAAAATAACCAGGAACAAAAGGATTAAAATTGAATATCTTAAATAAAAATGCAAGGATGTAAGTCCAGTAAGCTCCCTGATGCAGCCAAACATGAGACGAGGTAATTCCAACGAGGGGAATTTCCCCTGTCAAGAGCATATCTCTTGCAGAAACATAAAACCAACCCTGATCACCAATAAAGTGCATTAACTCAGAAAGACGGTAAGTTCTAAGGATTAACGCCAATAACAATATCATGAGAAGCAAAAAAGAATACTTATTTATTCTTAAAAATAGTTCCGTTGGAATTGCCTTAAGTATTCCGTAGTTTTTTCTAAAGTATAAAAATCTGCTTTTTTGAAAAAATTTATTTGAATTTGGATTTTTGGAAGTGCTTTTTCCAAGCTTGTGGTACAACTTAGCTTCAGGATAAATAAATAATTTATAACCTGCATTTTTTATCCTTCTTGAAAAATCATTTTCTTCAAAGAAAAGAAAAAATCTTTCATCAAATCCTCCAAGTTTTTCATATAATTTTTTAGAAATTAAAAAACAGGTACCGGGGCAAACTTCCACCTCTTTCGTCGATTCAAAATCCCATTGTCTTTGCCAAAATTTTCTTGAAACTGGATTATTTGGAAAATATTTATTAATAAATGACATACTGAAGATTGCTGATTTTGGCGTTAACTCTAATGAGCCTTGAGGATCAAAAGGATCACCATTCCGTTTAATTAACAAAGGAGAAACCGCACCTACTTTTTTATTTTTCTTAATGAAATTAAAAAGCTTGTCTATTACATTATTCTTAAATTTAGTATCCGGATTAAGAATTAAAATATATTCTCCTTTTGCCGATTTAACGCCTAAATTGTTCCCTCCTCCATATCCTAAATTTTTGGGAGACTTTATATAAGTAACTTTTGGAAACTTTTTTTTAAGATCTTTTTTTAGAGTACTTATTTCATCGTTATCCACAACAATTATTTCAAAATTAACTTTTGGTTTTGACCTATAAATCGATTCAATGCATTCAAAAAGCTCTTTCTTTACTTTGTAATTAACTATAATTATTGAAATACTAATTTTTTTTTGCATAGATGATGATTGACTCTCCTTGTCTTGTTTTTGATCCAAGAAGAGAAAAAACGTGGGCAAATATTTTCCCGCTTACTATACCAGATTCTTTTATAAAACTTTTATTTTTAAGCTTCTCTGAAGATCTACCAGCTTTTATTACCACCGAGGTAGAATTTCTTTTTGTAAATACAGACCTAAAACTCTCAAACAAACTAAAATAATTATGTTCCCAGTTGGGGTAGGTAATATTAATTTCCACGAAACCTGCCTTTTTCAACATTTTATTAATTGTTATTGGTGTAAAGTGATACAAATGAATCGGTGGCTGAAGCGAGTACCAATTCTTACCAAAAATTTTAAAACCCAAACTATCTAAATTAGGAACTGCAATAATCAGAAATCCATCATCTTTCAATGTTTTCTTTACCTTAATAAGAGTCTCCAATGGTTCATACAAATGCTCCAAAACATTATTCATCGTTATCACGTCAAATTTATTGGTAAATTTTTTCTCGAGAAAATCTTCGGACTGAATTTTAATTCCAAATTGTTTTAAGGCGTAATTAGAAGCGTCTTTAGAATACTCAACGCCCTCAACATCCCACCCTTCTTCTTTAAATTTTGATAAGAATAAACCAATACCTGCACCAATATCTAAAATCTCGCCTTTTATGTCCGGAATTAGGTCATAGATCTTTCCATAACTCTTTTCTCTCTCTTTTTGATAATTATCTGATGTTTTTCTGGAACTTAAATCCCTTCCCCAATAAGATTTTGGGTTGTAAAATTTGCTTATATCTTCTTTTTGCGGACGGGGGTTAAGAAAAACTAAATTACACTTTCTACATTTTACAATCCTGAAGGATAAGTCATTTTCCCAATACTGGACTCCTTCGAATACTATAATAAACTCATTCGAGGCACAAAGATTACATTTGGGGATTTCCCATCTAATATTGTTTAAAGTTTTCATACACTATTTTCGTTTGGCTATAATAAAATGTTGCCCTCCAACATTTGGATCAGTAAAAAATTCATTTTTGAATGCATTTTTTAGAATAGTTTTTTCAAACAATTTTATAATAATTTTTTTAGGAAGAACCCTTGAAAGCTTACCATGACCCAAATAAGACCAAACTTCTCTATCATTAATCTTAAACGTAAATATTTTGAATAACTTGTACCAACATATTGATACATTTTTAGAAAAGTAATATTTATGGGTAATCAATTCAAGTTTATTGGATTTTAATAGATTTTCCCACTCACTAAGTGTATGGTAATGAAAATGATCAAGTCTTTTATTAAATGACTTTAATTTTTTTTCCGATTGTCCTTTACTATTGCCTTCTAGGGCAAATATCCATTCTTGCAGAAAGTTACTTGTAGTGGTAAAGAAAAATAATCCCCCAGCCTTTAAAACTCTTGAAACTTCTGATATCGCTTTTTCATCATTTTTAATATGTTCGAAAGTACTATTGCTTATAACTGTTGAAAATGATGATTTTTTAAATGGCATCTTTCCAGCATTAACTTTATATATATTTTTATATATTCCCAAGTTACGAGCCGTATCAAACTCACTGTCATCTATATCAATCCCAACTTCCATTAATCCATGTTTTTTAAATAAATAAGAATCTACCTCGCCGTTTCCTATTCCTATACTTAATATGGGATGCGTAAATTTACATAAATCCCAAATATTTGCCTCTATTGCTCTCTGCAGCACGTCGGAAGGAATAAACCAATATGCACGAAGCAAATCTTTTACAAAGACAGGTTTGACTTTATATTTATTTTGCTCCTTAAAATATTTCATGAGTTGGATTATGTAATTTAGTATTATTTAGTATTTTGGTTAGCTTGTTTTCAAGTTCTTTTGTTCTTTTTTCCCAGTTCCAATCAGAAATTACAATTTGTCTGGCATTTTTAGTAATTTTTTCTGCTTCCTCGGAATTATTGAGTACCCAATCAATTTTTTGGGCCAGCTTTAAGCTATTCCTCTCTACTAAAAAACCGTTCGATTTATCAATTACTGATTCTTTATATCCCCCTTCGTTAACTGCAATAACTAAAGCGCCAGATGCCATAGCTTCAAGTGGAATCATTCCAAAAGGTTCATCGCGTGCCGCACAAACGACTATTTTTGCTCTTCTATATAACTCCAGTAGTTTTTCATCATTTATATCTCTTCTTTTTTTGTCAATTGTTGTCTTAAGATTAACTTTATGTTTCATTTTTGCCAAAGCATCTTTAACCAAATTAAATCCATCCATAAACTCATCTGAACCTATAAACAAAACGTCTATATCTTTTTCTAAATTACCCGGCTTGAAAAAATTTGTATCTACTCCTAAATAGCAAACTTCTGAGAATAGATGATAATTTTTATTAATATTTTTTTTAGTATTTTTTGAATTAGTTAATATTGAATCTGCTTTTTTTATATTTGCTAAATCAATGTTTTTCCTGATAAACCTGTTAAAAGTTTCATAAAAATATTTAAATAGGCCAATTCTTCTATTTATCGTAAGGAGAGGCTCATAGGCAAACCTTAATGTTTCCTGACAGTAATAAATTTTCTTAATCTTAATAAATCGTAATATAAATGGAGATTGGGTATATTTTGAGGGATTAACGATAACCGCATCATAATCTCTTTTGTTTATTTCAAAAGCTATTTTCTTATGAAGTTTATATAGATTAAATAATTCGATGGTGTCTTTATAGATTTTCGCTTTCCAATTTCCACCATACCAAGACTTTGGTTTAAATTTAAAAAAATAAGTTTTGTTATAAGATTTATCTTCTTTGCCGAAATAATCTTCATCCACAAAAAATAAGTCAATCTTATGTTTTTTTTTTAATTCATATGCATATTCGTTGACACTTCTTCTTGCTCCCCCAATTCCTAGTTCATGAAAAAATGCAATTCTCATTTATTTTTTTTATTTTGCATTATACAAAGATATTCTTGTGCAAATAAAAGGTGCAGTGGAAAAAAATTCGAAATTGGATAAAGTGAAACTGAAAAATTATAAACCTTATCTTTCCAGCTTAACGCAGGTTTTAGAGGAACAATAGAAATAATTTTTCCGTAGAAACTATATCTTTGAAATAGACTTTTTAAATAAAAGTAGGTCGGTTCATTAACATGTTGTTTCTTGTGTAAATCATTTCTGGGATTTTTCGGGAGAGGAGGATATTCCTTATGCGCTATTAACTTGTTTAGCTGAATTAACAGCTTGTCTAAAGGGTATGCCCAAAAACTATGGGTGTAATCAAGATATATTTTATTATACGCAGTATTAACTATTAATTTTCCACCAGGTTTTAAGACTCGCTTAATTTCTTTCATAACAATTTCCAACTCTTCTTTATATAAATGCTCAAATACATCTATTGAAATTATTAGATCAAATGAGTTGGAGTCAAATTCTAATTTTTTTGCGTCCATTTGTAAAAACTTAACATTCTTAAGCTTTCTGTTACCAGGTTTTCTAAGCATCTCATTTGTTATTTCTATTGCATCTTTTGAATAATCTATTCCTATAACATTTGCGTCTCGTCTTGCGGCCTCTATTGCCAAATCTCCCCTACCACAACCTAAATCTAAAATCTTTATGCCTTGTTTTATATTCATTAAATCGACGAAATATTTAATTTTTGGATGAACCTTTTTACCATTGGAATTTTTAAATTCTTCAAAGCCAAAACACGAATTTAAATAATAGTTTTTATCATATATTTTAGGATTTACGCTTCTCATAAGTAAGTCCTATTATAATTTGCAAACCTGTTTGTTACAATACTAGCTAAATGAAGCAAAAAAGACATGTGTGTATTAATTGTGGAGACGTAATGCAATTGCTATTTATTTATAAAGGTTTTGACTACTATAAATGTGTAAACTGCCGGCTTGTTTCCACGATTCCTTATCCGTCTGATAAACAAATTAAAAAACATTATGCTGACGGATTTAAAAATGGGAATTATAAATTTTTAAGAGATTTTTCCGATCAGTATAGAGCAGTTTATAAACAACTGGCAGACATTCTAGAGAATTCATTTGAAGATAAAAGTTTTGAGTCAAAAAAGATTTTGGATGTCGGATGTTTTACTGGTGATTTTTTAGAGATATTACAACAGCGCGGTGCTGACGTATATGGACTTGAACTTCAACCTGAAGCAGTTAAGCTGGCAAATAAGAAATTACCAGGAAGGGTAAAAAAGGTTGACTTAAATAATTATAAACTTACACCATCCAGGTTTGACGCCGTAAGTCTTCTTGGCGTTATAGAACATGTATTAGATCCACCTCAACTAATTAGACAATGTCGGTCAGTCTTGAAAAAGAATGGAGTAATTATCATCCAAACTCCTAATAGTTCATCTTTTCTTGCAAAAGCGCTTGGAAAGCTTTGGCCTCCTTACTCACCTGTCGAACATATTCATATATGTGGACATCGATCTATGCAAAAAGTTCTTTCTGAATCTGGATTTACAAAAATTAAATTTAAAAATCACTGGAAAAAACTCCCAGTTGGGTATGTCTATAATATGTTTAACATTTTTGGTCCTGAATTTCATAAAATTCTAAAACCTATTGGCAAACACATAAGTAAATCTAAAATTATACTCTCGCTTTACATTGGCGAAATGGTGGTGATCGCAAAAAGGAGATAATATTAATTCTTTTTAAGAATCTGAAAATAACCGATATTTTTAACATGAGAAAAATTAGCTATAATAAACTCGTATAATCTTCTTGATCTTATCTTATCAGGGACTCCGTCTTGAATTGCTGTCGAGCTTGTATTTAAAATAATATAATTAATATTATTCTCTTTGATATATTGTATTTGTTTGTTTTGCGCATAAATAGGAGTTGCTTCATAAATGGAAGTGTAATATGGGACTTTCTGATTCAACAGAACATAAAATACCGGATCTCCGGGAAAGCTGAATATTTTTGCATTTTTGTCTTTTTGAATATATTCCTTTACCTCTAAATAATTTTTAAATTCATTTTTATCTATGTTTGAAATTTTATTATTTACACATTTACCACCGGGGTAAAAAGAGACATATCTCCCAATTTGCGGTCCGTGTTCAAACAAAATTAAAAAGAAAAGTATAAAAAGTAAACTTAAAACGAAACTATAAATTACATTCTTTTTAACTTTATATTTCTCAAGAATTACCTTGAAATCATTTAATAATAGTGAAAACAAAATAAAACTAAAAACAATAAGCTGCTGATAAAAGGGTCTGAGAATATTCTTCTGCTCAAGCAAAACAATTAAAATAACTAATGAGAGCTTTAAATAAAATGATAAACCCTTAACCTGTTTTCGTCTGAGAATCTCTATTAAAGAAATACTTGAAACTATTATTAGTCCTAAAATGAAAATATTTTCAAAATACTTTAAAGACGGAGGAAAAGGAACTTTTGCGACTATAGAGAGATCTTTAAGTAAACGATAATTTTCTATAAATCCGTATATTGCATTATTATTATATAAATAAAAAAACAAAGGGGCTGAACCGATAATAATTCCAGTCAAAAGATATAAAATAAATCTTAAATATTTTTCGTAATCTTTATTCTTTTCAAAGACGAAATTAAAAGCTAAAAAGATCAAAATTACTCCGATTCCATAGAAAAAAATATCGTTAACAAAAGAAAATAATAAACCTAAAAGTATTCCCAAACCTAATGAATATTTTTTTTCTAAAAGCCTTTTTTTCAACATTAATAAAGAAATTGAGTAACTGACTACAATCAGGGGTGAATATCTTACAAAAGAATCAAAATCTAAAAAGACGCTAACAAAAATACAAAAAAATATAAAAAAAGTGTATGTAAATAGTGTGTCTTTAAAAAGGGATTTAAAAAATCTAAAAATAAAACCGATAGAAATAAATACAATAATTAAAGAAATTCCATACCAAAAAAGACTGTCTATTTTTAAGAAAAACAATAAACCGTATGGATAGAAAAAATCTTTAAATGGATTCAGATTTAATGAGCGGGAATAATCCCAAAAAATAAAAGACTGCGCATCAAAATTTAAACCAATAGGTTGCTGACATTGTAAAAATTCGTCCCAAATTACAATCACAAATCCAACAATCGTTAAAAAAATTAACTCTTTATTTTTTTTAAGAATTTTGCCTATCATTTTTTATTTTTAAGAATTAAATAAAAAGATATTGGAAGAATTACAAGTAAAAAAACCAAAAAGGAATCAAAAAGGAACGGATATCCAAAATAATGCGCAAAACCTATTATCTGCGCATTTTCCGAAGTAGGTTTCGGAAAATAATTTCTAATGTCTCTGAAAGTAAAAGCTAAAACTGAATAAGAAAGAAAAGTTAAAACTAAAACTGAAAATAATAATTTAAGACTTTTTAGATTTGTTAAAGCCAATATAATGAGAATATTGAGTAAAAATATAACTATCAATATTGGTATTGCAAATTTACTAATGTTTTCCCCTCCCAGGGAGAATAATATTAGAGTGGTGATAAAAGATGCTGACGCAGAAAAAATCAAGATATTCTCTATTGATTTAGTACGTCTCATAATTTATATTCATATACTACACAACAAAATTCTTTTTAACAATGAATAAGTCACCCAGATTGATTAAAGGAGGTAAATTTGAAAACAGAAAAGGCATAATTAAATATGTCAATGGTTTTTCTCTTTCCGGATTCAAAAGATTTTATCAAATTGATCTGCCCAGAAAAAATATTATAAGAGCATTTCATGGACATATGAAAGAAAGTAAAGCTGTTTTTGTAATTTCCGGATCAATAATTTTATGTGTTGTGCATTTATCCGACAAGACAAATCCTTCAAGAAAGGCAAAACCAAAAAAAATAATTCTTTCATCTAAGTCACCTTCTGTTTTTATAATTCCTCCAAAATTTTCTAATGGAGTTAAATCACTTGAGAAAAATACTCAGGTAATTTTTTTCTCTGACAAAACAGTTAAACAGTCAGAAAAAGATGATTATCGATTTCCACAAGATTATTGGGGAAAAGAGGTTTGGAAAAGTGAAAAGTAAAGATTTTACTAAATTTACAAAATGCAGGTTTTGTAATTCAGACAAATTGATTAAAGTAATTAATCTTGGCAAAATGCCGCTTGCCGGAGGCTTTATTAAGAAAAAGACAGATTTTAAAAAAGAAAAAAAATATCCGCTGGAGTTAATTTTTTGTAAGGACTGTTATTTGCTTCAAACCGGTATTTCTATAAATCCGGATATTCTTTTCAAAAAATATTTTTATTTTTCCTCTTCAATAAAAACATTGGTGGAGCATTTTAATAAAACAGCGCAAAAAATCAGTAAAAATCTCAAGAAAGGAAGTTTTATAGTAGAAATCGGTTGTAATGACGGTGAATTTATAAAAGCTCTACAAAAGAATAAATTTAATGCTTTGGGTATAGACCCGGCAGCAAATATTGTAAAGCCTTTGATAAAAAAAGGCATGCCAATAATAAATAGCTACTTTAATCAATCAGTTGCAAATAAAATAGCTAAATTGTACGGAAATGCCGATGCGATCTATAGTTTTCATTCCCTTGCCCATATTCCGGATATGCATGAAGTTGTAAAAGGTATAAAACTCCTGCTTAAACCGGAAGGTTATTTAGCTTTCGAGGTACATTACCTTGGGAATCTTCTTCGGGAAACGCAATACGATATGATATACCATGAACATTTGCATTATTATTCCTTAATCACTCTTAAAAAATTTTTTAGTCAATATGAAATGGAAATATATGATATTGAAAGGAATAATTTAAGGTCGGGGTCAATTACTTATTTTGTTCAGGATATTAATACAGGCAAAAAAAGGGTGTCCAGAAGAGTTAAAAGTCTTGAAAAAAATGAATTAAAAGAAAAACTTAATACTCCTATCCCTTATTTAAGGTTTTATAAAAAAATAAAGAATACAAAAAAAGATCTGCTACATCTTTTAAATAAACTGAATAAGGATAATAAAACAATTACAGGTTATGGTGCTTCCGGAAGAGGAGCTGTAATTATCAATTACTGCGGGCTTGATATGAAATTACTTAAATTTATAGTCGACGACGCACCTGCCAAGCAAGGATGTTTTATGCCGGGAACACACAATCCTATTCACTCCCCACAAGAACTTATCAATCAAAATTCCGACTACTCCGTTGTTTTTGCCTGGCCTTTTATTGAAGAAGTTAAAAAAAGAAATCAAGATTATTTAAGAAATGGAGGAAAATTCATCCTTCCCCTGCCTAAAGTGAAAGTCATATGACAAAGAAGAAAATATTGGTACTTGGTGCAACCGGCATGCTTGGGAGATGTGTTTATAAATATTTTTCAAAAAACGGATCATATTCTGTTTTCGGAACATCAAGAGCAGTTAATAAGGGTTTTTATGTTTTTGACGCTAAAAACCTTAATTCATTGAAAAATATATTGAATCAAATTGGTCAAGTTGAGTACATAATCAATTGTATTGGTATTTTAAAGAATAGTCCTTCAGAAAATTTTTACATTAACTACACTGTACCAAAACATTTAGAAAAATTACAAAAAAAATATAAGTTCCGCTTAATTCATATATCAACAGATGATGTATTTGACGCTCTTTCTGGAAAAGTGAATGAGAAAAGCACACCTTTACCCTGTAATCCCTATGCCAAAAGTAAACTTAAAGGTGAAGTTTCCGGCAAACTTTCCATTAACATCCGGACATCTATAATAGGATTCGACCCTAGTGAAGGGAAAGGACTGATTGAATGGTTGATAAAAAATAAGAATAAGAACATCCAAGGCTATATCAATCAAAATTGGTCCGGCTCCACTACTCTGCAGCTTGCAAGATTCTGTGAATATCTAATCAAAAATAATCATTTTGAAAAAACAAGAAGCAAGACAAATGTTGTACACTTTGCCCCCCTCAACTCAATAACAAAATATGAATTACTTAAATTAATATCGGAAAAATTGAATATAAAAGTTAATATTGATAAATTTGAGGCCGAGGAAAATATTAACAGAAACCTTAGCTCAATTTACTTTGACAAAAAATTCCAGCGAAGCTATATTAGTGATACGGGAAAAGCGATAATCGCGTTAAAAGAATTTGAAGAAAAATGAAAAAAAAGAAACTTATTTTTGTTCTAGGAATAAGACCGGATATTATCCGCGCGGTTTTAATAATGCGTTTTTTGGAAAAAGCAAAAGATATTGAAATTATTTTTGTCTGGTCTGGACAACATTATTCTGATAATCTTAAAGGAATTTTTTTTAGAGAATTTAGCTTAAGAAAACCGGATATAGAACTTGGATGTGATGGAAAAACCGATGCGGAGGTCTCATCAAAAATTATTGCAAATCTTTACCCAGTTCTAGAAAAAATAAAACCCGAAGCAGTGGTTTTTTTGGGAGATACAAATACTACAACTGGATGCATTGCTGCCGCAATGCTTAACATCCCTATAATTCATATCGAAGGATGCTGGCATTCTTATGACTGGCGAATGCCTGAAGAAAAATTTAGGACAATGATTGATCATTTATCTGATGTTATTTATACATACGAAGAAGAATACAAAGACAGAGGAATTGCAGAAGGGCTGAATCCTAAAAATATTGTTGTTACTAAAAATCCTATTGTTGACGTTCTAAATGAGTTTTACTTTAAACAGAAATCCAAACTTGATAAGATGGCAAATAAAGACTTTTTCAAGAAACGGAAAATAGTGGATGGAGAATATTACTTAATGACATGTCACAGACGTGAGAATGTCCATATAGAAAAATCTTTCAAAGCAATACTTAATTTAATCTCTCAATCAAATCTTCCTATATACTTTCCTGCCAGCTACAGAACCAAAAATATAATTAAAGAAATGAAAATAAAACTTCCCAGAAATGTAATTATGACTGATCCGATTGGCTATGAAGAAATTCTAATTTTGTTAACTCATTCTAAGGCTGTACTTACTGATTCTGGAACTTTAAATGAAGAGGCAAGTGTTTTAAACATACCTTGTGTAAATATAAGAAAATCAACTGAACGACCACAAGTTTACGACGTTTTGGGAGCTGTAAAATTTGATCCTGACCAGCCTCAAAAATATACACCTGAAATTATATATAAAAAGCTTGATAAAATAATTGGGACGAAATGGCAACAAACTCTTGGAGACGGAAAAGCATCCGAGCGGATTGCCAATGATTTAATTATGCGGCTAAGATCTGGTAGGCTGCTCGGACATTTACCTGAAAACAATCATTTACCTATAAAAAGGTCTTTCATGGAAGATGGTATTAAAATCTAATTCTCTTGCTGTTATTATTCCTGTCCACAACGAAGAAAAAATAATTGAAGAAACGTCTGACAAAGTATTAAAGGTTTTAAAAAGCCTCCCTATCCGTTCACGGTTGGTGATTGTAAATGATGGGAGTACAGACCTTACCAAGGAAATAATTGAAAAGTCAATAAAAAGAAATCCAAATATTCTGAATATAATTAACATAAACAAAAACAAAGGCTATGGGAACGCAATTCAAGCTGGAATTGAATATTGCATAAAGGGAAAAATTGATTACACACTTTTTATGGATTCTGATCTCACTAATGATCCCTCTGACATAAAAAAATTCGCTAATGAGATTAATCAAAACTACGATTGCATAAAAGCTTCGCGTTACATAAAAGGCGGAAAAATTCAGGGAGTGCCCGCTGAAAAGATAATAATTTCAAGGCTGGGAAATTTAATTGCTTCTTTTTTATTTAACGTTGGAGTAAAAGACTGCACGAACGGATTTAGAATGGTAAGAATTGATAAGTTTAGAAAAATTAAACTTCGGGAAAAAGGTTTTCCGGTAATCATGGAAGAGATATATTATCTGAAAAAAAGAAAAGCAAAATTTAAAGAAATTCCGGTTACACTAAAGAACAGAAAAACCGGCACGTCTCATTTCAAATATTCTTTCAAAACTTTTTATAGTTATTTGAAATACCCCGTTAAATCTCTATGGCTATAAATTATTTTTCAAGAATTGACGGAATTATTTATGATCCAATTAAGGGAAGGATAACATATGACTTAATAATTTCTGTTTTCTTTGGTTACTTAATTTACGTCATTTTTCTTTTTTTTGAAAATAAACAGATAAATATCGTAATTCCGCTTGTTTATTCCCTGATTTATATTCTTTTTAATTTTACATTTGGACTCTACGGCAGAAATAGAACCACTGCTTTACCAAATAAGATATTCATTTTGTTTTCTTCGAATTTAATTTCTCTTACAACAGTTTTATTAGCACTTAATCAGCCGTTTTTATCAATATTTATATTTTTAATAAACAATTTAACCTCCATTTCACCAAGATTTTTTCTTAATTTCAATGTTGAACGTACAACGTTTAGGAAACTCCAGGCAAGACCCACGGGAGACTCCCCTATTCTTGTTGTAGGCGGAGGCGGTTATATTGGAAGCATTCTTGTAGAGGAACTTTTAAAAAGAAACAATAAAGTAAGGGTATTTGACAAATTCATATATGGCAAAGACGTTTTCAAGAGAATTAGAAATGCGAAAAACCTAGAGTTGATTGAAGGAGATATGAGTGACATCTATGCTCTAACTCTTGCCGTGCAAAATAGTAAGGCAATAGTCCATCTTGCCGGAATTGTTGGAGACCCGGCTGCAAAAATTGATCAGAAACTAACGCGTCACGTAAATATTGCCTCTACAAGACTTCTTAAAGAAACGGCAAAAGCATTTGGTGTGGAAAAATTTATATTTGCATCAAGCTGCTCTGTTTATGGGTTGTCTGATAAATTGCAAGATGAAAAAAGCAAGCCAAAACCGATTTCACTTTATGCAAAAACAAAATTAGATTCGGAAAGAGAACTTCTCTCGGATTCTGCGGACACCTTCCATCCTGTCATTCTTAGATTTGCAACTGTTTTCGGACATTCAAGAAAACCAAGATTTGACCTTGTTGTCAACCTTTTTACAGCTGAGGCATTTTATAATAAAAAAATCATAGTAAACGGAGGCACACAATGGAGACCTTTTATCTATGTCCGAGATATTGCCAAGGCCATCGTCAAAGTTCTTGATTCTCCAAATGAAAAAGTAAGCAGACAAATATTTAATGTCGGTGATGATAAAATGAATTTAACAATTGAATCATTGGCAAAAACTGTATATAGAATAATTAAAAACAAAAAAATAGAAATTAAGGTTATTGGAAAAAGAAAAGATAGAAGAGATTACCGTGTTTCATTTAAGAAAATTCATGATGAACTCGGATTTAAATCATCAACTTCTATTGAATCCGGAATCAGAGAAATTTATAAAAATTTAGTTAATAAAAAATATAAAAAATCTTATAAGGATCCATTTTATGTGAATTCCGAGATGACTAAGGAATTAAAAAGAGAGTTTCACTCAAAAAAATATAGAAAAAGTCATTTTTCAACCATCTCTTAATTTTTATTAATTTTGTAATAAAAGTAAAGAACAACCGGAATTTCTACAAATATGGAGGTGATCATAGCAAAGGCAGCACCTATTAACCCGAACATATTCACAAAAGGAACTATAACAATTAAAAGCGCTACTAATCTGAAAAGAGTCATTTTCGCTACATAATCTTGTTTTTTCAGTGAAAGAAAAAGAGAAGAAAAACTTCCAAAAACTGTTCTAAGAATTCCAAAAATTGTCAACACCTGAACAATTGGGACGATAGGAAGCCAACTCTTCCCTACTACAATTAACACTATTTGCTCTGCGAAAATGAAAATTAAAAAACCTGCCAGAAGGGCAACAGCTGAGGAAACCCATGTTACTTTCCAGAATGCTTTTAACAATCTTTCCTTATCATCCGAAAATTTTGAGTAAACCGGAAAAGCCACCTTGTTTACCACCTCAGCAATTTCACTTATCGTGAGAGTTGATATCTTATATGCCATCTGATAAAAACCGAGCGAAGAAGTTCCCAAAATTCTTCCAACCGCAATATTATCTCCGTTATCTGCAATATATGAAAAAATACCCGTCATGGTGACCCACCAGCCTCTTCCGATTATTGTTCTTACTTTAATTGCCTCAAAAGAGAGCTTTGGCCAGGGCTTAAAGTAAATAAAAGATAAAGCTGCTTCCAAAATCGCTGAAACTATTAAACCATATGCAAAACTCTCAGCACTTCGAGTTACAAAAGCCGCAATTACAACTACCAGAGAATCCGTGAAGAATAAAATACTTCTTAAATAAAATTCTTTTTGAAATTGAATTTCTTTCTGAATATTAATAATTGAAGGATTTATAAACCCTCTGATCAATGGAACAAAAGCAATTAGGAGAATTATTTTTTGTGACTCAGGGGAATTAAAAAAATTTGCAATAATCGGGGCTATAACTACCAATATGAGGGAAATAAAACTGCCTCTTATGATTGAAACTATCCATGCGGAGCTAATATATTTATCTGACTCGTCCTTTTTTTGAATTAGAAATACATTTATGCCTGTTTCTGTTAAAACTTCAAGAAAAGACAAAACAAGAGTGGCAACTCCAAAAACTCCAAATTGAGCCGGTGTTAAAATTCTGGCAAGAATTGCAAGGCGGACAAATGTAATCAAACGAGTTGAGATTCTTAAAAAACCCATCCAAGAAACCCCTTTAAAAGCTGTTGAGCTGTAACCCATAGGTAAATTATAGCTCAAACGGGGAACATTTTTCCTGTCTGTCGGCAGGCAAGGTTATTTTTTAACAAAGAAGGTTTTTAGAAAACCAATTGTTGTGCCTAAAAGAACAGAAAAATCTGCAGTAAACTGTAGAAGGGGAAGATAAATCAGTTCTCTTTTGTTATTAATATATCTATAGTTTTTGAACATAGCCCATAAAATATAATTTCCAAGAAATGTAAAAATCAAAACTGACAAAAAAAGCGATTTTGTATATAAATAAATAAAAACAAATAAAATTCCTACAAAATATCTAGCAAACAAAAATATTACTTTCGGTCTTATAATTCCTGCTTCTGCATCACCAAAAGCAAATCTGTAAAACATGATAAAGGCTTCTTTAATATTTTTCCTTGGTCTCCAATATACAATTGCATCTTTAACAAATTTTATATTTGCCTCTACTTTTTTTAACCTTTTCGCAAACTCGAAGTCTTCATTATGGCTTAATTTTTCATCAAATCTTCCTGCTTTTTTCCAAATTTCCTTTTTAAACGCCATTGACCGAGTTGCGGGAAGAAAATTTTCAGAACTAAGCCTGTCTTCCATAACCAGAACGTATGGAATCAAAGATTTTTCAAAAACAGTTTCTCCTGTTCCTTTGTAATAACCCGAAACCACATCATTTTTTTTATTTTCAAATGGTTTAATAATATTTTTAACCCAATTTTTATCTAAAACACATCCTGCATCAGAAGAAAGAATTATATTTCCTCTCGCGTTTTTAATAGCCTCATTCCTCCCAACAGACCTATTCCCCCTTTTTTCAATTAACTTAAACTTAATCCCCTTACCCTTGATTCTTGATTCATAATTCTTAATTCTTGCTACTGTTTGGTCGCTACTTCCTCCATCAACGATTATTACTTCATCAGGCAAAACGGTTTGATAGTTCAAACTTCTTAAAAGTTTTTCAATATTTTCTTCTTCATTCAAAACCGTTGTTATAAAAGATAATTTCATTATTGCCCTTTTTAACCTGCAATTATATTATATCAGCATGCTAGACCCATATAGAATGGTCTTTATTAATGTAATAGCATTAATTATTGTTATAGTATGCCTTCTAATTTATAGAATTATCTTCCCAAAAAGAAAAATAAATTATTTATATCTACTTGTAGTATTTTCTATTCTTCCCTTGATTTCACTATTGAGAAAGGGCGTATATGAAAGTGGGGACATGTCTATTCATATTTACCATGCAATTTCTTTTTTTAATTCAATCAAAGATGGGGTCCTTGTGCCAAAGTGGGGACCAGAACTAAATGCAGGTTATGGTTATCCAGTATTTATATTCATGTATCTGTTGCCATATTATCTAATTTCTTTTGTGCATTCTTTCGGAATATCCTTCATATCCTCATTTAAACTAGTGTTGGCAATATCGTATTTAACTTCGGGAATCTTCTTTTTCAAATGGGCTTCAAGTCATTTTGGCGAAAAAGTTGCATTCGGATCAGCCATTTTTTTCCTATTCGCTCCTTATCACCTAGTCGACTTGCATTTTCGGGTAGATATTGGCGAAATAGTTGCACTTTCAATTATTCCTCTGTCATTCCTTGTTGCAAAAAAGATAAACGACACGCAAAAGCCAATATTCTATTTAATAAACTCCTTTGTAATAACCCTTCTAATAATTTCACATCCTGCGCTATCTATTGCCTCAATTCCACTACTGGTGCTCTATCTGTTTTTCATGGCATATCAAACTAATAAAGATTGGTTTATTGTTTCGGCTAAATATATTTTTTCTATATTGGGAGGTATAGGCTTATCTTCTTTCTATTGGTTCGTTACATTAGTAAATCTTCAATATGTTCGTGTGTTTCCATTCGAGCAACTTCAGTTTGTAAACATAGATAATCTACTTTATTCTCCATGGAGATATGGCTTGTTGTTTCAAGGACCTTACGGCGAGCTTTCTTTCTTAATAGGATATGCTCAGTTTTTAGTAGTAATTTTAGGCCTTTACTTATATTTTTCAAAAAGGATGGGCAAGGAAAATATTTTTTTTCTCTTTTGGTTTATCCTTTTTTTCGTAACAATATTTTTCATGCTCCCATTATCTAGAGAGCTATGGAAAATTATTCCTCTAATAGATAATTTTCAATTCACATATAGATTGTTAGGAATTAATATATTTATCACTTCGGCGATAGCTGGAATTGTACTGAAGAAGTACAAGAATTCTCTTTTATTCTATTTAATAGTATTTTTTGCAATCTCAACTACTATTTTAAATTGGGGAAATAGAAAAGTAATCCCAGAAATAAATGATAGTGCACTAATTCTCAATCTCCCATATAGCACTGTTGAAGGCGCGGGCGTTAGTCAGGGAATTTCAAAATGGACTGATATCAATCAACCTTGGTTTAGTGAAATTCCAAGCAAACCTATAGAAGTTGTAGAAGGAAGAGCAAGTTTTAAACAAATATTTAAAGAGCGATTAGAGCATGTCTATATTATTCAATCAGAAGAAAACTCATTAATTCGTGAAAATACATTATATTTTCCAGGTTGGAATATAAATATAAATGGTGAAGAACAAACTCTCTTGTTTGATGAAAAAGGGATAATTAATTTTCGCCTAGATCAAGGTCTGTATAAAGTGAATCTTTCTTATAATGAGCCTACACAAAAATATGCTAATGCACTAACTATGTTAACTCTTTTTGTAATATTTGCTTATTATTTTTTTGAAAAAAGAAGTTATATTAGAATAAAAGGCAAAAAAGAAAAAACCAATAGAAAAAACTAGCACACTAATAACAAGGGAAAAAAATCTAATAGGCGTATCTGTATAGGTAACTTCAACCTTATAAAGACCCTCCGGTAGGCTGAATGTAATAAATCCGAAACTTTCATCTTGATTATTTTCGTAATTTATACTTACCTCATTGGAATTAGCATAAACTTTCCATCCAGGAAAATAATGAGTATTTTCTCTGATAGATATATCTGATTTTGTTGAGACTAGATATTCGTGAGAATCCTGTCTTCTTTTAATTTCTAGGAATGATCCATTTCCCTGTAAAATTTCAATTGGGGCAGAGGGTATATCGTATGCTAGTTTTTCTCTATTCCCAACAAGCATCGACCTTCTTACTTCATATATTTGATTATTTACGTCATAAAATTGGGAAAAAAATTCATTTTCATTCCTAATGGGGTTTTGGGGAACAGGTGTCATATATCTATTGGCCCAATTAAAAATGCTTAAAAATATTGTTAAATATAAAATTAATAAGAGAATTTTTCTTTTTTTAAGGTGGATAAGGGCAAGCGCCGATATGGTGGACAGAATAAAAGAATTCAATACCAAAAGTCTATGTACCATAATAAATGAATGTAAGATAGAAATATTTCTCCAGATAACTTCTGAGATTTGTAACATCATAAAAAATAAAAAAATTGAAGTAATTATAAAAAACAATAGTAAATTTTTATACTCTTTTTTTATACTACCTTTGATCACTAAGAAAACAGCATATGCAAAAACTATAGCATGCATGTAGCCAATAATAGGCCTTATTTGTGCTGTACTGTCTTGGTAAAGCATTCCAAATCTTGCCGGTGAAATAATATAATCAATAAATGACATAAAATATCCATAGGTTGCTTTGCTTTGCCATGTATACTTTACCTCCTGATATGCCGGAAGCCAGTAGAGCATTGTAATAAGTATTGCATATAGGTAAGATCCCGTTAGAATTATTAGTCTTCTCCTATTGGTATTCTTATTTTTTAAGCAAATAAAATATCCGTAAAGAAGTGCAACCGGGACTGTAACTATTGCTATACTTGAATGAGATATCAGGAGTAAAACTATAGATAAAGACTCAAGAAAAAAATACCTACTTCTTCCAGTCTCAATTATTTTTTTTGTAAAAAGGAAAACAAGTGGAATAAACACAAAAGATAAGACTTCTCCAACTGATCCCCTAAAATGAAGATCGATTAAGTGGTATGGAGCAAAGAGATAAAAAACTGACGCTATTAACCCACCTAATTTTCCAAAATTTTCTCTAGCCCAAAGATACATAGTAAAACCAGATAGAATAAAAGATGAGGCGTAGACAAGCTTAATACTTGTTAAAAAATTAAACCCAACAAAATGAAAAATTGATCCAAAATAATAAGGCAGTATATAAGTTATCTGAAATATAGGACAGCCTTTCATTCCGCAAAGGTCTCCAGCCCATTTAGGCAAAATATTTCCTTCCTCTAAATTTGTATAAAAATTTATTAAATGAGCAAGATGGGTTCTCATGTCGCCTGAGCTAAAAACCCCATCGCGAAAGATACTAATAACAGGAAGGATTGATATAACGAGTATTATGAACAAAAAATTTATTGATTTTTTTGGATAGACGTATCTATAAAAAAATGCTATAAATGTGACTGATAAAAAAAGTAGAACGTTAAGCAAAGCTGTTATATATGGCTCCGTAAAAATGTCCATTGAAGAAGTTTTACAAATATTTCTCTATAATTTTTGTCCAAATTACTATAGATTTAACCTCTCCCTTATCCATTATGCCTACCTTATGAAGCGCTTCATAAATTTTTATTAAAGACATGCCAAGATCCTTAGAAAGAGAAAGATTATCTATAACCTCTATTAATTTTCTTGCTTGTAAAAATAAAGGGAGCTCGTTTTCGAAATCTTTCATGTAGTTGTGTTCATTTCGATCGCTTGTGTATGTTGTGGGAAAAGAAAATAGCAAATTAGAATTCATTTCCCATAAAAGCCTTTGAATTATATAACCTCTAAATATATCTTCTACATGTGGATTAATAAAAGAAGGCATATACAAGAGGGGAAAAGCTTCTTTGTGGAAAAAGGTATTTTGAGAGTTCAAGGGTGCATAGTTATTTTTTTCTATTGCATATTCTCCTGATTTTCTAAATTTTACCAATGAATTATTTGTTAGTCTATAAATCGCGTCAAAATCGCTGTCTCGATCAATCAAAGAGTTTTGCACTAGGCATGAAATTTTTTTCTTTTTAGTTTTTTGTTTTTTTTGTCTTATAAAATCTAAAGGTAATCCCCTTGGCCAAACATTACCATTATTAAACTCTTTATAAAAATTTATAAACTTAGATCCTGATAAGACTTTTACTTCTCTTTTTTTATTAAGGTTAGGTGGATATGTTTGGTAAGGAAATACATCATCATCTGTCTCAGCAATTAAATCAAATCCTTCTTTTATGGCAAAAATGTACCCCAAATTTTTTCTGCCGTAAATATTCCAGGGTATGGAGGAAGAAAAAACCGGAAAAAGTTTTTTCTGATCAGTAGGGGAAAGATAAATAACATTATTTAGTCTCCAATTATGGGGTGTTTTTTTATCTCCAACGCAAATTACTTGCCAATCCTTAAGTTTTGAAAATTCTTTTATTTCTTTTCTTGGAGGATTTATTGTAGTAATAACTAGAGCTTTCTTCATTCGAAAATTATATTAATTTCTGTATAATAAAACAAGCAAATTAATATAATAAAATCATTGTGAAAATAGCACTCATAATATTTACAAAAAACGAAGAAGAAAACTTAAAAGTAACTTTACCTAAAATTCCAAAAAACTTGGTTAACAAAATATATGCGGTTGATGGGGGGTCAACTGATAAAACTAGAGAAATTTTACAAAAGAACAAAGTTAAAATAATAGATCAGAAATATAAGGGGGTTGGCGGAGCTTATGAAGCTGCATTTTCTAATACGAAAGAGGTGTACTTAATTTTCTTTCATCCAGATGGCAATATGAACCCTCAAGACATTGAAGAATTTGTAAAAAGAATCAAGGAAGGTCAAGATTTTATTGTTGCATCTAGGATGATTAAGGGTGCTAGAAATGAAGAGGATAGCAATTTTTTTAAACCAAGGAAATGGTTTTGTATCCTTCTTGGAATTATAGCAAATATTTTTTGGAGTAAGAATGGAAATAAAACTTCAGATGTAACACAGGGATTTCGCGCAATAGGAAGAGAGGTTTATAAACGAATGGGCATAGCTATACCTGATCCGATTGCACCTGATTATGAACAAGTAATCAGGGCCCTTAAAAAGGGCATAAAAATTTATGAATTCCCTACAATAGAAGAAGAAAGAATATACGGTGATACATCAATGCCGTCTATTAAAACCGGTATAGCAAATATCAAGGTACTGCTAAGAGAAATAAAATCAAGTATTCCCCCAAATCTTTAGGTATTTATCTGCTACGTTTTCCCATGTCTGCTTTTTGGTCCATTCATAACCTTTATTAACCAGCTCATTTGCTTTTTTGGTGTTATTTAAATAGAAAATAACTTTCTCAGCCAATTTTTCAGGATAATTCTCAATGATAATAAATTCTGCAAACGGTGACATTTTTAAGTAATCTTCCTTCACCGGATTATCGTAAAGAGCAAATACTAGCCTTTTGCTGGCTAGGGCTTCTAGAATCGAAAGGTAGCGGCTCACAAAGGCAAAATTGTTTTGTTTTAAATACTTAATTGAATGTGACTTAAATCCTAAGGGTCTATATTTTTTTAAACTATTGAAATACTTGCCATCTCCTATGATTGTAAAATCAAACTTTGGAAAGTCTTTTCGTACTAAATCAACTGCTTTTGCATAATCTAAAATTCCCGTGTGTTCATCAAGCCTACCTATAAAGACGGCTGAAGGCTTATGGCTAATAGCTAATGGCTGATGACTAATAGATTGAACATTCACTCCGCCGTAAATAATATAATTTGGCGTTGTGTGGTACCATTTTTTTATAAAATCCCCTACGATTATATTTCCATTTGCTAACAATTCCGATAATTTTCGAATTAAAATTGCCCTTTTTTTAATTGGGTAACTTTCGTATCCATGAAACGTAACAAAACTTTTTTTACTCAAAAATAGTAGTTTGGATCGAAAGTACCACCAATATACATCATGGACATGAACAATATCTGAATCTTTTATAAGATTGTGATTTTCCCAAAACCATTTCCATACATGAAGCTTTTCTGAGGAGTTTTTTGGTGTTTTTGGAATTCTTATTATTTTAATTCCATTGATTTGGTGTTTATTTCCCTGTGATTGAGTTATAACTGTGACAGAATACTCTTTCTCAATTAAGATTTTGCTTATTTCCAAAACATGCTTCTCTACCCCACCGATATCCGGCCAAAATCTTCTTGATAAAAACAAAATTTTCATAAACTCCTTTTTACAGAATATATTATATAACTTATTAGAGCTCGTTATAAAACTGATTTAAAAATAATATTCACAAGAAAATATACAATATACGTTGACAAAATATTTTAAATTATGCGAGTATTATTATAAAGTGTTTCCTTTTAAATTTACATTTAAAATTTCTTTAATTTTATTTATATCTACTTTATTCTTCTTAATAAGAAATGATCAAGCTAATGCAGTTAATAGCAATGGCAAATGGAAACAAGTAGGCTCGCTCTCTGGAGAGCGTGCTGCTCAGGGAATAGCCCTCCTTGAAAATGGAAATGTCATAGTTTCTGGAGGTTACAATGGCAGTATAATGAGTTCGAGTGAGATATATGACCCCACAACCCAGACATGGAGCCCTGCTGGCGAGCTTAATATTCAAAGAATGATTCTCATTCCTCCAGGCATAGTAACTCTTTCTGATGGAAAAGCTCTTATAGTAAATGGTGAGGGACCTGGACTTATTCAGGGATTATCAGCAAATGAGATATACAATCCAGATGATAACACATGGGCACTCGTAGCTAGTTCAATCGTAGGAAGATATAGGGCAATAGTTGCACCCTTACAAGGAAATAAAGTACTTTTAGCTGGGGGGAATACCGGATCGGGAATAACAAATACTGCAGAGATTTATAATCCATCTACAAACTCATGGACTCCCACTGGAAACATGCATAGAGGTAGAGAGGTTCATGAAAATTTTACGATTCTAAACGATGGGCGAATCATGGTAGCTGGAGGTACATCTAATTTTAACCAGACAGAGAATACTGCTGAAATATATGATCCAAACACTGGTCAATGGACTCTTACAACTATGCCATTCGCCCAAAATTATGGAACAATTACTACCTTACAAAATGGTAAAATTCTTGCTGTAGGTTCATATAATGGATCAGTAGCCCTAGACTCTACCGCAATTTTCGATCCTTCAACAAATACATGGAATAGTGCAAAACCTCTATCAAATCCACGCGCAGGGCACAAAGCAGAACTTTTAGCAGACGGTAATGTCATTGTTTTTGGTGGAGATAATATCGGAAGCTTCTACACAAGTACGGAGATCTACAATCCCAATACGAATACATGGGCTGCTGGGCCAACCATGATAGAACCATTCACATCTGGAGCTACAATTAAACTTTCCAATGGAGACATACTTGCTGTTGGTGGCTTTGATGGAACTATTAGGTTATCGTCAACCTACATATTTACAAACGATTTAAGTGTTCCTGCGTTAAAACAAAATAATCCTGCCTGGGGATCGATGGAATATGATACTGCTTCTCTTTGGAATCCTGCTAATCCTTCAATTTCTGCATGGGGGTGTGCTCTGACTTCTGTTGCGATGGTTTTTAAATATCATGGTTACGATAAACTACCAGGTGGATCAGATCTTGATCCGGGAACATTAAATGATTGGCTGAAAAACACACCGGGAGGTTACATCAGAAATGGTCTTGTGAATTGGCTTGCTCTATCTCGATTATCAAAGCTTGCAAAAGATGTTAACGGACTTAGTTTTAATGCTCTGGAATACAAAAGAGTAAATGGATATGATCCAGAACAATTAACTGAGGACTTAGACGATGGGTATCCGGGAATTTTAGGCGTCCCAGGACACTTCGTTGTTGCGAAGGGAGTTGAAGGAGATACTTTTAATATTAATGACCCTCTCTTTGACAGATTTACTCTCGAAGATTATGATAACACTTTTAATTCTTTAGGGCGATACATACCTTCATCCACTGATCTTTCTTACATAATGTTAGTTGTTGATGAAAATGTTGATATTTCCTTATCAGACTCAAATAACGTAGCCACTGGTAGCTCTTCCATACAAGAACCACTCGACAATGACTTGGGAGATGGGGTGAGCGGTGAACCACTAAATATTTTTTATTTACCCAAGCCTGAAAATGATAGTTATAATTTGACTCTTTCTTCAAACTCAGATCAAAATTATCAATTGGATGTATATTTCTATGATGAGGATGGAAATTTAACAAAAGCAGAAATAGAAGGTCTTATAGGGCCAATTAACCAACGAGAATTTACTATTAATTTTTCAAAAGATGAAGAATCCACTTTTGAAGAGGTTATTACAATCAATACTCTTATTGGAAATATTAATTCACTTTATGCATTAGGTGAGATTAAAAATAAAGGAATTTATAATAGTCTTGTTTCAAAACTAAACAGTTACGAAAAGGCAAAAGATAATAAAACTAAATCAAATATTTTGAATGCTCTCATGAATGAACTAGAGGCTCAAAAAGGGAAAGGCATATCAAATGATGCTTACGATATTATTTTAGATAATATAGATCTCCTAACTGAAAACTGAAAATTGAAATGGAAAATGACATAACAAATCCAACTCATGCAAACAATGCTTCCCCGACCACTCCTCAAACTATTGAGCCCGAAAAACCAAAAACCAACAATAAGCTTAATAAAAAAATAGTTTTTTTTACGATTTTTTTGGTTGTAATACTGTTAATAATTATTCCAGTTTTTGGATACCATCTTTACCAAAATAATTTAAATACAGAAACTGCTTTAACAAAACAAGAAAATGAAACCTCCAATTCTGTGAAATTTGCCGATGTTGATTCAAGTAAAAAATATACCGTCATCGTTAAAGACAACCCAAACGATAATACTTTAACCAATATCTATCTTAAAGAAGAAGGACAGGATTATGAGATTTTATATGGTATTTTATCTGAGGTATATAGCGATCATTATCACACCGCAGAATTTCATAATGGAAATCTTTACATTATTCATCGGACGGGAGGAAATCAAGGATATGTAAATAATCCTAATTGGAAAGATGAATTATGGAGATACAATCAAAAAGGTGAAAAAGAAAAATTATATTCATCTAGGGGATTAGATTTTAGAGTAGCAAATGATGAATCTATAATATCCGCTGAGAGTGATAATAATCTAGTCGTTATAGATAAAGCTGGAAATATTCTAAAAACATTTAATGGTGATGATTTAGTAACTACTATTGAAAACAAGAATCCAAGCATACAAATTGAGAGAGTAAGCTCAGAATATATATGGCTAGATCAACATTTTGGCCCCACTACGATTGGTCTTACAAAAATCGATCTAACAAACTATGAAGTTAAAAAATTTGATTTGAGTAAACTAACTATAGGAATAGAATTTGCACTAAATACTGAAAGAGAGCTCATAGCATTTACTAATTACCCTGCTATATTCGATGAAGAAGGCCTTAATAAGTTCCTCAGTTCCCAATCCGAAATAAATTTAACATTATATTACCTCAATAATAAAATTGAGCAAATAATTGCAACATATGTAACTAAGCAATTCTCCCCAATGTGGATTGATAAAAATACTCTAGAATATAATAACTCAGCCGGAGACGGAAAATTATTATACTCGCTTGAACAGTAAGACTATCTTGTGGATCCGAGAGGATTCGAACCTCTGACTTCTTCGATGTGAACGAAGCACTCTACCGCTGAGTTACGGATCCTTTTATAATTATACCATTTAAGTTTTATCCAGTTACAAACTCGCCCAATTCTGATAAAATTAATGGGCTATGGAAATCCTGAAAAGGATCTATTTTTTTCTGCTTGATATACTCCAAACGC
>CAZFNO010000006.1:0-6237 GCA_964520695.1 uncultured Gammaproteobacteria bacterium
AGGACGGAGGATTTGTCGTACCGTTCATAACGCGCTGATACGCTTCCGCAAGTTTGGGGTCAAGCCCGGACAGTTTTGGATCCATACATTACTAGTTTACCTCAGCAGTTTTTTTTGTCAAGGGAAAAACTTTAAATTAAAACCAAAAACAGTTATACTAAGTGATCATGAATCCCGTTAGGGACCGATTTTCTTATGTCTACATTTTACAAAGTTTGAAAGATAACAAGTGGTATACGGGTTCGACAAATGATTTACGCAAGCGTTTTATACAACATCAAACAAACAAATCAGTCTCTACTAAAGGTAGAGGCCCCTTTAAACTGATATACTACGAAGCAAGCTTGCATGAGGAGGATGCAAGAGCGAGAGAGAAATATCTTAAATCCGGAATGGGTAAGAGATATCTAAAGAAAAGATTAAAACGCTCGCTGTCTCTAACGGGATGAAAATTATTGTAACTCATACAGCTCCTGATATGGACGCAGTAACATCTGTCTGGCTGATTAAGCGATTTCTTCCCGGCTGGGAAGAGGCGGATGTTCAGTTTGTTCCGGCAGGAACGCGTTTGGCAGGCGCAAAACCAGGGCCTGAAGTCACAGATGTAATTGAAAAAGTCAAAGATAACGAAGTGATCCACGTAGACACCGGAATGGGGCCACTCGATCATCATCAGACATCAGATGACAATGTCTGCGGAGCATCTCTTGCATGGGACTATGTGAGAGAAAACAGCGAAATGTTTGAAAACCAAGCCTCTGATAAGATTACCGATAGAAAAGAAGCAATCTCAAGAATGATAAAAGTGGTAGTTGACGTCGATCACTTCAAAGAAGTTTTTAGACCCGATCCGTTGTCTGACTATCAGGATTTTAGCATTGTAAATGTTTTGGACGGGCTTAAGCTTTTCAAGCCCAACTCCGATTCTTTTTATGTTGATTTTATGCTGACTGCTTTGGACGGGCTTTTACACGATTTTGAGAATAAAATCTGGGCGGAGGAGGAAATAAAAGTAGGGATAGAGTTTGAAAGCCGCTGGGGAAAAGGATTGGGAGCGGAAACCATCAATGATGATGTAATAAAAACAGCACAGCTAATGGGTTTTGCTGTGGTTATCCGAAAAGACCCCAGAAAAGGATATGTAAGGATTAAAGCAAATCCCAAATTTAAAATAGATCTGACAAGTGTCTATGAACAGCTTAAAAAAATGGACCCTGAGGCTACCTGGTTTTTGCATGTAAGTCGTAAGATGCTTTTAAATGGCACTCCTAAAAATCCAACAATGCGGCCAACAAAACTTTCATTAGATGATATAATAGCAGTGCTAAAAAAACAGTAGGAAAGCAATCGAGGTGGTATTTTTGGCTCGGGGTCCTGTCGCTCGTTTCCTTCCCGCCAGTGCTCGACAACGATTCACTTGGCTCCGCGCTGTCGGGATCCCTTCCACTCGCACCACCCCTCGCTTAAACTGTTGTGCCAGGAACTAGATGTTAGTAGCTAGACGTTATCTATGGAAAACTGTGTTTTTTGCAAAATTAGGGATAGAGAAATTCCAAAAGAGTTTACATATGAGGACAACGATGTCATGGTTTATCCGGATATTAATCCTGTGAGGCCAACCCACCTTTTGATTGTTTCAAAAAAGCATATTGAGGATTTTGTGGACGCGGATAATGAGATTCTTTCGAAAATGTTTGAAATTCTAAAAAAAATGGTAAAAAAAACAGGCCTTGATAAAAAGGGTTTTAGGATCGGAATAAATGGAGGAGGAGCGCAGATTATTGAGCATTTACATATTCATCTAATGGGGCCTTGGGGTAAACATGAAATATAGAAAAATTAACAAACTCAAAATCCGTAAGGATTTAGATTGAAAAAGCCCGCCTACACTGTTTGAAAACAGTTTCGGCGAGGCAAAGGAGGTGTTTATAAATTTATGGTAGTAGTTAAAAAAATGCCCGGAGACAGTGATGACGCGCTGATTCGAAAATTTTCAAGAAAAGTAATTACTGAGGGTATTGTACAGGAAGCAAAAAGGCGCGAATTCTATCTCAAGCCCTCTTTGGCCCGAAAGCAAAAGGCTGAGGATGCAAGACGCGTTAAAAAACAGTGGTTTTAAATATGGAAAATGTCAGCGTTCTAATTTTTGTTGAATCAAGATATAAAGTTAACAGAAAAAGAATAAGAAACGCGGTTCTTAGTCTTTTGAGCAGGCAGGGAGTTAATTCTCCAATTGAGGTTTCTGTGGCAATTGTTGGAGACAGAAAAATGCGCAGTCTTTCTAAAAAATACAAAGGAGAGGATAAAACACGAAATGTTTTGTCATTTTCGCTCTCTGATGGAGAAAGCTCGCGTACGCCGGGAGATAGGCTGCGGCTAGGGGATGTCGTTATCTCATACCCCAAAGTAATTGAAGAAGCGGTGCGAGACGAGATGCTGGTGGACGATAAGATAGATGAGCTGATAGTGCATGGCATGGGTCACCTGCTCGGCCTCCACCATGAGTAAATTTTTGGAGCTTGTTTCTTAGGGAGCTCGCAAAATTTTCTCGGAGACGCTCCGCCTGCGCCGGCTAGGTCCTCAAATCCCGACGCTGCTTCGCTTGCCCTCCTTCGAAAATTTCACAAGCTCCCTCCACAACGCAAATTTGCATATTTGAAATTTGTAGTATTTGTAGTATTCTTCTCTGAATAAGAGTTAACCATACCCCCTCTTTCATAATAATTTAAAATTTGATACATTCATTGAACGTTATAGTGGCTTCCGACTAGCTAGGCGCTAGTTGCTAGAAGCTAGTAGCTAAATTTATGGTTTTTTATTTAAAATACAGGCCTAAAAAATTCTCAGAGCTTGACAGCCCTGATATTTATGAGAAACTGCAAAGAGTATTAAGAGGGAAAATACCGGATAAAGTTCCTCATGCATTTTTATTTACGGGATCGCGGGGGCTGGGGAAGACCTCGACAGCAAGGATTATTGCAAAGGCCATCAACTGTGAGAGGAGAAAAGGAACAGAAATTGAGCCCTGCAACAAATGTGCGTCTTGTACATCAATTAACAACGGATCAAATCTTGATGTACTGGAAATAGATGGCGCAAGCAACCGCGGAATAGATGAAATAAGAGATCTTAGAGAAAAAATAAGACTGTCTCCGGTTCAGTCAAAAAAGAAGATTTATATAATAGATGAAGTGCACATGTTGACTGCGGAGGCTTTTAACGCGCTTTTAAAAACACTTGAGGAGCCTCCAGCCCACGCCTATTTTATACTCTGCACAACTGAGGCAGAGAAGGTGCCTCAAACTATTGGATCACGCTGTTTCCAATTGTCGTTTTCGCGCGCAACAGAAGATGAGCTGGTCCGCTCCTTCCAGCGGATTTTAAAAGGAGAGAAGTTAAAAGCTGAAAAAGAAGCACTTGAGATGATTGCCCGCCTTTCAGACGGAAGTTTTAGGGACGGCGCAAAAATAATTGAGGAATTATCCCGTTTTTCAAAAATAACGGCAAGTATAATTGAGAAAAACTTTAAGACAAAAACAATAAATGTTCAAACCCAAAGCCTTATTGAATTTTTATTTTCAAAAAATGCAAAAGAAGCAATTAGAGTAGTGGACGGACTAACAAAGGAAGGAGTGGATGCAAAATTATTCCTTGAAAAACTTATTGAAAGACTCCATCAAAGACTGATTTATGAATTTGAAAAAAATCATGATGGAACACAACAAACGAAAGAACTTATTGAACTTCTGGCAAAATCCCATATGAGTATTAAATATGCAGTACTACCACAGCTCCCTTTGGAACTTGCAATTGTTGAGTGGTGCAGTTCGGAGAGCTCAGAAAGCTCAGAAGATCAGAGTATCAGCGATTCTGATAACCAGAAAAACATTTCCCAGAATCCTAATTCGAGTTTGAAAAACGCGAGCGGGGGCAGGAGTAAAGCCGCCTCCGCCCCTGGCTTCGGCGAGCCAGGGCATGATAAAATATTAGAAGAGCTGATTGAAAAAGTTAAGCGGGAGAATGTGACCGTATCAGGAGTTTTGAGAGGATGCAGGATTGATAAGTTTGACGGGAAAAATTTGGTCCTTTCAACTGGTTACAAATTTCACAAAGACAGATTAAGCAGCGAAAAAGTTTTGTCTATGCTTGAGAAAACAACAGAAGAAATAGCAGGAAAAAAAATTAAAGTTTCAATAATTTTGAAATGACCCGCCTTCTCCGCCAGCTGGCGGATTCGGCGAGGTGAAAGGTGGTGATTTTATGAGAAATCCATTAGGACAAATTGCAGAACTTAAAAAAATGAGAGATCAGGCTATGCAGATCCAAAGGCTTTTATCTGCAGAATCGGTAGAGGTTGAAAAAAACGGAGTATGGATTAAGATCTCAGGAGACCAAAAAATTCAAGAGATAAAAACAAATGATAAGTCGGATAATGATATAAAAGAAGCAGTGAATGAAGCTATTAAAAAATCTCAGGAAATAGCCGCAAAAAAACTTGCCGGAATGCAGGGAGGGCTGGGCGGACTTTTAGGCGGTGGTAGTTAATGCTAATTTTTTCAGGAAGCTCAAATAAAAGTTTGGCTCAAAAGATCGCCGGTCACAAAGGTTATAGCTTGGGCCAAATTGAAATTCATACTTTTCCCGACAACGAAAACAGAGTCAGGGTAGTAAGTGAAGTTCTCGACCAGGATGTTTTAGTGGTGCAGTCCGCGGGAGTTCTGCCAAATCTTTATTATATGGAGCTTTTCTTCATTCTCGATTCTCTTAAAAGATCAGGCGCCCGTTCTATAACTCTTGTAATTCCTTATTTTGGATATCAGAGACAGGATCATGTTTTTAGGTCGGGGGAGGGAGTATCTCTTGAGGTGATAATTAAGATTCTTGAGACTTTGGGCGTTGACAGATTTATTTCATTTGAATTTCACAGTGTTAAAATTCCCCAGTTTTTCAAAAAAGAAATTAAGGAATTATCAGCTCTTCCATTGTTTGCAGAAAAAATAAAAAAGCTAAGTGGCGCTCGGGGTCCTGCCACTCGTTTCCCTCCCGCCAGTGCTCGTTCACGAAACACTGACATCCGCGCTGTCGGGAGCCCTTCCACTCCTGTCACCCCTCATGACTTTGTTCTTGTTTCTCCTGACATGGGAGGAATTGCAAGGATTAAAAAATTGTCAGAAATTTTAGGAGGTGTTCCGTTTCTTGCGATTGAAAAAAACAGAGACCTTGTAACAGGAAAAATTGAGTCAATGGAATATTCGGGCGAGATTAAAAAAACCGCAGTAATTGTTGATGATGTAATATCAACAGGTAAGACAATAATTTCAGCAGCAGAGCTTCTATTCCAAAAGGGAACGGAAGAGGTTTATGTCATGGCAACGCATGGAATTTTCGCAGGAAAAGCTGCGGATCATTTACAAAATTCAAATATTAAAAAAGTAATTGTCACGGATACAATCGATATTCCGAAGAAGAGGAGATTTGAAAAGCTCGAGATAATAAGTGTCTCAGAATTAATTGCAACAGAATTAGCTCAAAAATAAAATCTGAGAGCGAAAACCAAAGCTCAAAACTAAAAGTTTATTAGCTAACAAATTTTGCGCTGTAGTTTTTAGTTTTTCGATTTAAGTTTTTAGTTTATACAATGAAGATTCCAAAAGCAGTGCAATTACTAACAGAGTCGTTTGAGAAATTACCGGGGATCGGGCCCAAGACGGCCCAGCGCCTTACTTTTTATTTGCTTCATGTTCCACAATACGAATTGGATAAGTTTGCGGGGAGTCTGCAAAATCTAAAAACCGGAACAATAATTTGTTCAAATTGTTTTACCGTAGGGGAGACCAACCCCTGTGATATTTGTTCGGATAGTCAGAGGGATCAAGGGACAATTTGTGTTGTTGAAGAACCGCTGGACGTTCTGGCGCTTGAAAAAAGCGGAAAATACAGGGGCGTTTATCACGTTTTGCACGGCCGGATTGATCCCCTCAACAACATAGGACCGGATGAGATTTATGTCAAGCAACTGCTTGATAGGGTAAAGGGTGAAGGGGAAAGGGTCAAGGAAATTATACTTGCGACAAATCCAACAATGGAGGGTGAGGCAACGGCAATGTACATTGATAAACAGCTAAAAGCGTTAAGCGAAAAGCTAAAAGTTACAAGAATTGGGAGGGGATTACCAATTGGTGCGGATTTGGAGTATGCTGATGAAATAACACTCCAGCGCGCAATGGAAGGAAGAAT
>CAZFNO010000006.1:6337-21948 GCA_964520695.1 uncultured Gammaproteobacteria bacterium
CGGATTTGGAGTATGCTGATGAAATAACACTCCAGCGCGCAATGGAAGGAAGAATAGAGATATGATTTACTGCACTGCAGAAATCATAAATTACAAATTTCTAATTACTAATTTCTAATCAATTCCAAATGTTTAAAAATTTAAAATTAAATCATTTAATATTCAATAAAAATCAAAAATTGAAAATTTAAAATTAATCATATGTTTGATAAAAGAGGATTTGAAGGAGAACTTTTAGAGAAAGGACAAAGTGCAGTTGCTAATGTTTCGAAAGGAACAAAGAAGCAGGCGTCTGATTTTGGAAAATCAGCTGTGGGGCAAGTCAGCGGTTCGAATTCCGGTTCGGGTTCTGATTCTAGTTCAGCTAATGCAAACACAGATCAGGGGACAAATGAAGCCGGTTCTGCAAATCAGAATCAACAGCAGTCGCAAATGACAGATGAGGAGAGAGTAGAATTCTTGCGAAATTTATACGGCAAATCAGATAACAATTCAAAAAAATCCCAAGGTTCGGTGCAGTCTCAAAAACCGCAAAAAAATCCTTTGTCAAACGCTTTGGGTTTGCCGCAAAATGATCCAAATAAAGGCAAAACTCCTGAGGAAATTGCAAAACTTAATGCACTAAGAGACAGGTTGCATAAAGAAGAATATTATATTCCAACTTTTAATCCGCCAAAAAGAGAGGAGCAAGAGGCGGAGCAAGTAGAACAAGCACAAGAAGAACAGGGAGAGCAAATGGCAAAAATTGAGAAAGAAGAAAAAAAGAAGCAGGAAAAACTCGATTTAGCAGGTGCAGTTAGACGGGGAACAGCAGAGATTAGAGGAGGAGTAGGAGGATAGGACAATTTTCAATTTTCAATTTTCATTGAATGTTTTAAAATTAATCTTTATGTTAAAAATTTACAACACATTGACAAGGAAAGTTGAGGAGTTTGTGCCAATACACGCGGGGAAAGTTGGGATGTATACCTGCGGACCGACAGTTTATGATTTCATGCATATTGGAAATCTTCGCACTTTTCTTCTTTCCGATCTACTTCAGCGAGTACTTGAATTTAACGGCTACAGCGTTTCGTCCATCCAAAACATAACCGACATTGATGACAAGATTATTAAAAAATCAAAAGAAAAAAATATTCCGGTTGAAAAATTAACATCCGAGTATGAGAAATATTTTCTGGAAGATATCAAAAAATTAAATATAAAAGACAAAGATAAAATGCCCCACGCAACAGATTACATTGAGAAAATGATAGCCTACATAAAAATTTTGCTCGACAAAGGTTTGGCATATAAAGAAGGCGATGGGTCGGTGTATTTTGATATATCAAAGTTTAAATCATACGGAAAATTGTCGGGAGTTGATGTTTCAAGCCTCAAAACCGGGACTAGGATTTTGTCTGATGAATACACAAAAGATGATGTCCAGGATTTTGCTCTATGGAAAGCGGAGGAAAAATCAGAGTTTGGCTATGATTCGCCATGGGGATGGGGAAGACCCGGCTGGCACATCGAGTGCTCGGTTATGAGTCAGGAGTCTTTGGGGGAGACAATCGACATTCACGCCGGAGGAGTGGATCTTGTCTTTCCTCATCATGAAAATGAGATTGCCCAGAGCGAGGGCGCGACAGGCAAAAAATTTGTCAACTATTTTGTCCACGGCGCGCATATTCTTGTTGAGGGACAAAAGATGAGCAAATCCATGGGAAATTTTTACACACTCAAAGATATTGAAGATAACGGTATTGATCCATTATCTCTTAGGTATTTATATCTTCAAACCCACTACCGCCAGGAAATGAATTTTACATGGGACGCGCTAAGAGGTGCTGAAAATGCAATTGAAAGACTTCAGGGAGAATTTGCCTCATGGGAAGATGACAAAACAGGATGCGAAGAGTTTGAGCAAAGGTTTAAGGAAGCAATAAATGATGATTTAAATATGCCAAAAGCTTTGTCTGTTGTATGGGATATGGTGCGATCCGGTTACCCCGGATCTTCAAAGAAAAAAAGTCTTTTGAAGTTTGATGAGGTTTTAGGACTTGGTTTGGCAGAGTTCCAACCGGAAAAGGTGGACGTGCCGGACCAAGTTCGCTCTTTAATTCAAAAAAGGGAAGAATTAAGAAAAAATAATAAGTTTGATGAAGCGGACAAAATCCGTGTTCAGATTGAGGAGTCTGGATTTAGCGTTGAGGATAATGATACCGGCACAAAAATTAAAAAGAAAATCTAGGTTAACTATTTTTTGTAATTTGACGTAATATCCACAATGGCGCTAAAGGAACGGTTGCCCATGGATCATATGACACAGCTTTTACTACACGCCTTGCATCTTTTGCTCTGACTCCAGTTAGTCTTCCGCTTCTAACAATTAGATCAGTTCGCTCATCAAGAAATGTCTTTAATCTATTGTTTACCAATGGAAAACCCATTGTTTCCTGAATTACTCGACGGGGAGAAACAATCCTATTTCCTTTAGCTTCATACTGCAAAATTGCCTGCTGATTTATTTCGGGTCCTTGAAGCTCTTTTCCCATAGTATATAATTATACCAAAAATATTGACTTATAGTAAATATTGGTTTAAAATTTGCTGTCTTTATGTTGGAAGCCAGAGAAACACTTCAGCCTGCATTTACATTTGCAGACGTAATAAGGGACCCGTCTTTTAGTCCCGGCAGATTTTATGTTGGGCCGGGCGTAATTGATTTGGGCATACATCAGGAAGCGGCTGAAGAATTAACTAAATTTACTATTGCGGACCCGAATCATCGTGAGGCCGGCAGAGTATTTTATGTTGAGAAAGATGGAAGAGTTATGGCAGACTTAAGATTTTTTGTGGGAGATGAAAATAATTTACTTTATTTGTTACATTTGGGCATAAATCAAGCGCTTCAAGGATCAAATGCCCCAAGACATGAAAGACAACAAAGGCTGGTTGGATCACTAGCGCATACTCATTCAAGAGACTCAATCTTCACCCCAATAGATCTAGAGACTCTTTTGCTTGATGATTTAGCTTCAAAAGCCGCCTCATCTGCATTGCTTTTAACGCCAAAACGAAAGCTTCTTGCTCTGAGAGGCAAAAATACTCCCCAATTTCAAAAACCGCTCTTGCATATGGAAAGGCTGGACAATACAGTAAGAGCAGAATCTGCTAATAGAATAATATCTGAAGCAAATGGATATCAAGATGAAACTTCATTAATTGATGATATAAATAAAGAAGTATTTAGGAATTTTGCTAAGGAATTTGATCTTCAGGTTTTTGAAGGAGGAGTTTGGGACAGATATTTAAGACGAGTGCCGGCGGATCAGATTGCAAGAAGAGATTGGAGCGCCCCGAATAGGAAGTTGACAAGCCAATAAATTTTAGTATACGCTGGTTTTATATGGCAATTGATTCAGCAAGCGAACAAAGATGGCAATTAAGCGATTTTTCGGCAAGAGGTGGTCCACGCCCTCGTACTCATACTGAGCCTCCTCGAGCCCCTCAACAACCAGAACGAAGCTCACCAACCATGAGGGATCTGGTAGAAGGAAGAAAAGATAGAGCGCGGACGGATGCAGGAGACCCCGTACAGGAGATAAGACAAAAGATGGCAGCGCAGGAAGATGCCCAGAGATCAACGGATGCGGCAACGGAGCCTCAGACGGCTGGGAGAATCGCTCAAATCCGCGCAACACTCGCTTCGATTTTTAGAAAATAAAACACACACCAAGTAATTATTTATTTCCATTGCGGCTTTTTTCTTTTGTCTTGACATTGTGTTAGTTTGGTAGTAAGAATAACGTGTATGAAAACGGCAGGCTTTTCTTCATTTGCTAATTTACTTCTAACCCCCCCCCAAGTACTAGTCAGTAAATTTTTTATCTTCTTAAATCTTAAATCTTTAATCATAAATCCTTTTACGAAGGGAGGTGATTTTAGTGAACAAAATTAAAAAGTTAGCCATTGGCGCATCGGCCGCAGCAATAATGCTAGGAAGCATGGCTGGTGTTGCTTTTGCAACGTTTACGCTATTTGGAAGCGCCGTACAAGACGGAGGAGTGATTAAAACAATTTCAGACTTGTCTGATAATCCAGGTAACACTGCAAATGATTTTGGCGGAGTATCATTTGATACTGCCAACGGTATGTTCATTAGCGGTCTTACAAATCTTTCTACAGATTTTAATGTTACTGATGACGACTGTGCGGGTGGTTCTCCGAGATTTCAAATAAGGGTAGATTTTGACAACGATGATGCCATAAGCGCTGGTGATAAAAATGTCTTTGTTTATCTTGGTCCCCACCCAAACTATACAGGATGTACGCCTAATTTTTGGGAAAGTAGCGGAGATCTTAGAACTAGCTCTGATCCAATATGGGACACCTCCCAAGTTGGTGGAACGTTCTACGATACTTATGCAAATGCTTCAACTTTAACAGCGACTAACGAAATTTTAAGAATAAGCTTAGTTACTGATGCAGGATGGGCATTCGGAGATTCGGAGCAAGAAGTTTGGTTTGACAATACCAACATCAATGGTACAACATACAGCTACTCAACAGCAAATGACTGTAAGAAGGGTGGTTGGATGGACATGGAAGATGCTGATGGCAATTCCTTTAAGAACCAAGGAGATTGTGTGAGCTACTTTGCTACAGGTGGTAAAAATCCTGGAGCAGGTGAATAAAAACCATCTTGTTTTTTTACAGCCTCGGGAGACCGGGGCTGTTTTTTTTGTGCCCGATTAAAGAGGTTGACACAACAGGAAAAATCTGTAACGCTAATATTAGGAAAAAGGGCAGGGAGAAATCCCTGTTTTTTGTGAGGGGAGGTGAGAAGGTATGGCAAAGAAAAAAAGAAGAGTAAAAAAATCTGATGCGGCATGGAAACATCCCAGATCCCTTGCGATTGCCTTATTTATCCTTGTCGGCGGACTTTTCGCGTATTTCATGGTGACCGCATCAGCAATAAATGATTGCGAACTTATAGATAACAGCGTTGATAAATTTACTCTTAAAAATGATTGCACTACTGATATGACAATTCTTGTGCCCGATGGATACACGCTTGATGGAAAAGGACACACTGTAAAAGCGGTTGATCCATCTGGTGATCACTTTAAAGGCGCAGTTATTGCAAACAGCGGAAGCGAAGCTCATGTTACAAATTTAACAGTTGAAGCATCCGGTCTTGCAAATGTCTGTGACGCAGGTGCTGACAGGTTACGAGGAATAATGTTTGAAGGAGCATCCGGAAGCATTACTCATACAACAGTTAGAAACATTAACCAGGGAGCGTCCGGCTGCCAGGAAGGAAATGCAATTGAGGTAAGAAACGCGCCTTTTGACGGAACACACCCGGACACTCAATCTGTTGAGATTGCTCATAACAATATTGAGCATTATCAAAAAACAGGAATTGTATGCAACGGTGATGTTAATTGCAATATTCATAACAACAAGGTCGGAAGCGCAGAGCTTCCCAATAGCCTTGCAGCAAACAGCATTCAGCTTGGATTCGGAGCATTAGGAAGTGTTGTGCAAAATCAAGTTGATGGAAATCAATGGTGCGGACCATCGGATTTTGTGGCAACAGCAATTCTTTTGTTTGAGACTGGAGCATCGGATATCAGCAAAAATATTATTGGAGGAAATTCAGACGTTGGAATATACGCTCTAGCAAACAATACTACAATTAATAATAATAAAGTGTCTGATGACCAGGGAATAGCCGATTGTAACCAATTTGATTACGATATTGGAATTGGGGATTATGATAATTTTACGAGTAATCCAGCAGACGATAATAGTGTAACAAATAATAAAGTAAGCGGATTCACAACGCTTTATGATGAAGTAGCTGGCGGGAAAAACAAAGCACCGGGAACCGGTTCTCAAAAAGGTAATCCTTGGTTCTAAAAAAAACTTTAATAGTTTTCTTCAGCCTCGGGAGACCGGGGCTGTTTTTTTGAATTCAAACAATAATATGATAAAATAAAAAAATGAGAAAGATAATTACCGATCCAAAAATTATGCTTGGAAAACCAACGATTGCAGGCACAAGAATAACTGTAGAGCAGGTATTGCGATTGCTTGCTCAAAAATTAACCATAAAAGAGATTCTTGATGATTTCCCTCAATTAAAAGAGGAGGATGTTAGGAATGCGGTTGAATATGCCGCAAAAACTGTTGCAAGCCCCAAAAGACATCCCGTAAGCTACTCTTAATGAGGTTTATAGCGGATGAAAATCTCGGAGTCAAGGTTCCTGCATACTTAAGAAAGCAAGGATTTGATATTATTTCTGTCAAAGAAATTGCGCAAGGAAAGCCGGACAAGGATATTTTAGTTATTGCTAATCAGCAAAGAAGAATTCTTATTACTCTTGATAGGGATTTTGGCGAACTCGTATTCAAGCAAAAATTAATTAATTCAGGCGTAATCTATATTCGTCTCAAAAATGAATCGGTAGAAAATAAAAAGAAGATACTACTTAGAGAATTGAAATCGAAAAAGAAATTTCAAAATAAATTTACTATAATTCGGGAAAGCAAAGCGTAGATAGATAAGACCGGGGATCCGGGGCCTACCGGGGCAGAAACCTTCCTCTCCGAGTCAGAGACATAGACATCTCCGAGTCGGTGACTAGGTCGGCGACTGTTTTTTTGGGTTATGAATTAATTAGAAGCTAGTTTTGGGGTTTGCCTTTGCCCGGAGGCGGTCCGCCGCCATTACCATCATCTGGTGGAGGGTTTGAAAACCAATCGTTTATACCATTGTATAGGGAGTCTGCTATTTGCTGTTGTCTTTGACCCGTCCCGTCAGTCAGTTTTTGACACTCCCGCGAGTTTGAAATAAACACCGTTTCCTGTATGGTTGCTGGCATATCTGATTTGAGTAGTACTCCTGATGCAAAGTTTGTAATTCCTAAATCCGGAATTCCAAGTTCGCCTGCCAATCTTTGGTGCAAAACTTGGGTGAATTTCTGATCTTTGTTCTTTTTCCCGTAAAGCCCCATTGTCCCATTTGTATCAGGATTTGTTGAGCCGTTGAGATGAATTGAGACCAAAGCTTCACCATTATTTTCATTTGCAAAAGTGTATCTATCATTGTTTGAGAGAGTAATATCTTCCTCCCGCGTCATTCTGACATCGGCACCATTTTGTTCGAGCCTGGATTTTAAAAGATTGGCAATTTGAAGATTTGCATCTGCTTCTGAAAGACCAGGGCATGAGGTTGATCCCTGATCCGCTCCGCCGTGTCCCGGATCAAGAATTATGATATGTCCACTAAGATGGGAAGTAGAATAAGCGGTTGGAGTAAAAATAAAAAGCAAAATCAGCAACCCAAGTAATATTTTTCTCATGGTTTAAGTTTATCACAAATTGAAAATTTGATGCTACCCATTGATTTAGGCCTAGAATATGGTACAATCTCATCTCAATCTGCCCTAATTTATGTTAGGAGCAGGAACATCTTTTATTTCACCCCTTATTATAACGGGAACAGATAGCGCAGTTTTATTTCTAATTAGAAATATTCTTCTTATTCTTGCCACAATTCTTGGAACAACAGTTATTATAAGTTTTATTTTAACTCGAATTCTTAAGCTATTCTTTAAGTAACTTTATGCATTTTATTTTCCCAGCAATTATTTTTCTTGTAATTTTTCTAGGCATTATTAATCTTTTCAGGATGACATTTTTTTTGATTGGATCAGATATTTACAATTTCAAAAAACACCTAAGACGAAACAAAAAGATAGTTTATTTCCCAACAATTTCTGTTGTGATCCCGGCATTTAATGAAGAAAAAAGCATTAAAGAAGCCGTAAAATCAGTTCTTCTTTGCGATTATCCAAAAGAAAGGCTTGAGCTTATTGTTGTTGATGACGGGTCAAATGACGGAACACGCGAGGCAGTTGAAAACCTTAATATTTTTAACACTTCAGGAAATTCAATTTTTGTTTCTCAGGAAAATATGGGAAAGGCCAATGCGCTTAATAACGGAATCAAGAATTATGTAACAGGAGAGCTGGTTATGTGTCTTGATGCCGATTCGTATCTTGCAAAAGACGCTCTTATGAAGGTTGTCGGATATTTTGAGGACGAGAAAGTTGTGGCTGTTGCATCAAATGTAAAAATCGCAAGTAAAGGCGGACTTATTAATTTTATACAGATGATTGAGTACATTATAAGCTATCAAATGAAAAGAGCCCAAACCGTATTTAACATTGAATATATAGTAGGCGGAATTGGATCAACTTTTAGAAAAAGCTTTATTGAAAAAATTAACTTTTACGATACAGATACGGTAACTGAGGATATTGATTTGACAATGAAAATTTTACGTCATGGAAATAAAAATGTCCGGGTAATTTATGCATCTGATGTAATCTCATATACTCAGGCCGCTATTACATTAAAAGATCTTGTTAAACAAAGATATAGATGGAAATGGGGGAGATATCAGACATTTTTGAAAAACAGCAGTCTTTTTTTTTCAGGAAATAAAATTCACACAAAAGGACTTTCATGGATATACCTTCCATTTGCTTTGTTTTCAGATCTTACATTTATTTTTGAACCCCTTGTTGTTTTATTTATAGCTTACCTGGTTATTTTTTATAGTGATTATTTGACACTGCTCTCTGCAGTGACAGTTATCTCTTTTTATCTTAGTATGAGTGTGATTTCAGAGGATACAATAGATATTAAAACTAAAATAAAGCTGATACTTTTGACTCCTGTGATATATTTCCTTTTTTATATTTTAAGCTTTGTTGAATATTTAGCGCTGATTAGATCACTTATAAGACTTCCGAATTTAAGAAAAAGCATATCTGATGCAAAATCCAGCTGGAATCCAATTGAGCGTGTAGGTTTTATTCAAAGTAGTAAAACTTGACAAATTATGTTTTTTAATTTTAATATAACTTTAGTGAAGAAAATTATAACTGGTGTTTTCACTCTTATTGTTGTTGTATTTGCGGCCTTTTCGGTGTCTGCTGCGACTCCTAATCCCCAAACCATACTTCAAAAAGCTGTTGATATTTCCAACATCCCCGAAATTACCGGTGATTATGCAATAAGAGGGAGGTCGGATCTTAGAGTTAGAGTTTTTGTTCACGAACCCAGAGTGGGAAATCACAGGGCGCCAAAACCGGAAGAAAACCTGGTCTGTGAAGATAATGATTCCACGGCAATTGTTGGGCATGCAGGATGGAAACTCTCAAATTCTGATGTAAAGTATAAAATAAATCAATCAAGCGCTCCATCATCTGTCAGAAGCAGTGTTCCAACAATAGTTTCCAACAGTTTTTCAAAATGGGTAAATGGGATTACGCTTGACTCAACAACTTCTGCCAAGCCAAACCTGGTTTCTGATGGCCTGACTTCCATATCAAGAAGCAGGTTTGACGGGCAAAATATTATTGCCTGGGGAAGAACAAACAGAAACACGCTTGGCGTTACATATATCTGGTACTACACGGCAACGGGAATTGTTGCAGAAGTGGATACTATTATGAATAACAGAATTGCCTGGAATCTTTCTTGCTCAACAACATCTTACAATGCTGAAAATATTATGATCCATGAATTGGGGCACTGGTTTGGACTGGATGACGAATACGGGGGAACATACACAGAAAATACTATGTTTGGCTACGGATCAAAAGCCGAAGTTAAAAAGATCACGCTTGAAGAAGGAGATATTTCAGGGATTAATATAATCTACTAGTGCCTCGATTGGACTTGTGTCTTAGAGTTTATTTTACTCATGATCAAATAGCATTTATTCTTGAAAGGATGAGAGTTTTAAGAGACTCACCTGCAAGCTCTCACGCAAACATGAGGCGAGGGCGGAAGCTATTCGTGTAAGCTAGGCAAGCAGGGTTGACAAAACCGCAAAAGTCTGCGATCCTAATAGTTGAGGCGGGTAACTGCCTTAAATATTTGGAGGATGGGCAAGGATAAAATTTATCCCTTGCAATAATAGATCTGTCTTTTCGCATTTATCCACTGCCCATCAGGAAATCAGGTAAAATAATGTATAGAATTTCTGCTTAAATTAAGATCGGGCTTGGGCTTGACACAGGTGCTTGGTTTTTTGTAATCTTAAGAAACATGGGAAAATACATAAAGATCCTCTCTGTAATTCTTGGAGTTTTATTGGTAGTTATTGCAGCTGTTCCGGCATTTTCCCAAGAAACAACAGATATCTCCACTACTGATGTTTCAACTTCGGACGAAAACACAACTAATAGACAAAGACCTTTCTCAGCATCACAACTTCGGACAAGAACTCAAAACGCCCATGATAAAGCTGAAGAGCTTAGAGCTAATGCAAGAGAGAGAGCATCTGATGCTGCGCAAAGAAGGGCGGAAAAACTTTCCCAAGCCCGGCTTAGGATCTGTGAAGCAAGAGCCAAAGGAATTGCAAAAAGAACGCAGTTTATGCTGACCCACGGCGCAAAAGTAAATAGGGGGCATCTTAAAATTCAGGATAGAGTTGATGAATTTTACAACAACAAACTAGTCCCTCAGGGATACGTTCTTGATAATTATGATGAACTTATAGCCGAGATGGAAGCAAATAAGGAAAACGTACTCTCTCTCATAGAAATGGCCAAGGAAAACGGATCAACATTTTCCTGTGATTCCGAAGATCCAAAAGGACAGCTTGATGCATTTAAAGAAGATATGAAAGAGATAATTGATGCAAATAAACTCTATAGAGAATCTGTTAGAAATTTTGTAAGATCGGTTCTTGAATTGGCAAAAGAAGCAAGGGCAGATCAGCAGAAAGATGAAGAAGAGGCAACACCAACACCCACACAAGGAGAGGAGGAATAAATATGGCAGAACTTAACCAAACAGTTCCACAAGCACCAGTCCAGCCCCAAGCGGGAGGGCCGGGAGCACCACAACCGCCACCACCACAGCCTGAAGGGGCTGAAGTAAAAGGGGATGGGGGAAACAAAAACTTTAAGATACTTGTTATAGTGCTTCTTATTTTTGCGGCGCTGGTTTTAGCAGGAGTAGGAGCATATTATTTCAGGCTACAGTCCTCTTCACCAACTCCAACACCGGTTTCAACTCCCACGCCCACACCCACAGATGATGTCGTAGTCGAAACCGAGGAAGATCTTGAGAGGCTTGATCGGGAGTTGAGCCAAGAGGAAGCAACGCTTGAAGGAGAGTTAAATCAGCTTGAGAAGGAATCCAACTTCTAAATCATTCCTCCTGGCGTTTGCTTGTGTCAGCTTTAGGATTATACAAAACTACCCCTTTTTCAAAACCCCCAGATTTGGCTAGTTTGAAAAGCCTTTTTTCTTCAATTTCTTCTGAAGAAATACCGTGCAGCCCAGCTCTTGAGATAATTGTCTGAATGCAATCAGCCGCTTCTTCTCTTATTGCATCAGGGTCTCCGGACTCCAGTGCTCTCTCAAATTCTCTTGCTTCCTCATCATCTTTTCGTCTCAACAATGCATCCATCTCAGAAGGATCCGCTATTCTAATTCTTACATCTTGGGGAGCAGGATCGGTGAATATTTTATCTCTTACTAATTTTTCGTTCGGATTTACCATAATGCAGAGCAATATTACCAAAAAAACTGGGGATTTACCACCTTTTAAAGAGATTGGGGATCAACTCTTATTATTTTGTCGTCATTGGCCTTGGGGTCTCCCCGGCCGTCTCTATTTGATGTTGTTATGTATAGGAAGTTATCAGGACCCAATATTACATCCCGCAGCCTTCCGTACTCGTTTTTAAAGTGCACGGACAATGACTTAGTAAATACCTCAAACTGATATAGAGCAGATCCCCGAAGACCCGCGAAGAAGAGGGAGCCGTTAAAAAATGCTGCTCCGCCCGGCGCCCAGGTGTCACTGGCCCCGGAATTAAAAATAGGCGTTACCATGCCCTCTCTTTTTTCATCGCCTTCAATTTCCGGCCAGCCGTAATTTCTGCCGCTCTCAATAATATTTAACTCATCGAGCCCGGATAAAACTCCGGATCTTCCGTGTTCGGTTGAGAAGAGTATGTTTCCATCTCCCCAGACAATTCCCTGAGGATTTCTGTGTCCATAGGAAAAAATCCTCGGATCACCGGATGGCTTGCCCTGAGCGGAGCCGAAGGGATTACCGGTGGCAGGGAGCCCTTCGTCTGTCACGCGCAGAATTTTGCCGGCCAGAGAGTTTCTGTTTTGAGACAGAGAAGGATTATTGGAATCTCCGGTTGTTATATATAGATTTCCATCAGGACCAAATTTAATCCTTCCGCCATTGTGAAAAACAGCCCCCGGGATATTATCTACAATTATTTGTTCGTTTCCCAAAGTATTGTTTGACAGCTTATATCTCACCACCCTGTTTAGAGTTTTTTGATCATCTGAGGAAAAAGTATAATAAAGGTAGATAAAATTATTTGATTCAAAATCCGGATGAACCGCAATCCCCATAAGTCCGCCCTCACCGAACTCTTTGGATTTTTCAATATTTGCAATTTGTTTTATTTGCCCGCCGGATAAAATGCTTAGCCTCCCATTCCTTTCGGTTATCAAAAGCTCGCCGCTTGGGAGAAAATCAAGCGCCCACGGAGTATCCAGGTTTTCTACGATAACCGAAATTGGTTCATTGTTTTCTGCCGTGGAGTCTGATTGCTTTATTGCGGAGGGATTAGTTGGGTTGTCTTTATTTACAATTTTTTGATAGTATCCGATTGCAAGAGCAATAAGAATTGCTCCCAATGATAAGATAAGAAATTTTTTCACACCCATATTATACAATTATTTATAAATATTTTTAGATACCAAAAAGATCTTGAAGCGGCGGGATTGTAAGAATTAGTGCCTGGAAAATCAGAACAAGAACTACGGAAAGAAGAACATATTTATTCGAGGTAATCGATTGTTTTCTTCTTATTACAAAAAGCAGAAATGCCATCTGAGAAACTATCATAATAGAAAAAGTAACTTTTCGGCCGTATTCAAGCCCGGCAAAATTATATGAGATGATAAATGCCCCAACGCTTACAAGCCCCATTAAAATTCCAAAAAATGAGATGAATTTTAGCATTTTTAAATCAAACAATGAATGGCCACCTCCTTTTGGTGTGTTTAAAAGATTTCCCGTCGGTTTGTCGGCAGCAAGACTAATTGCCGGAAGACCGTCTGTCACAAAATTAATCCAAAGAATTTGAGCAGGCAAAAGTGGAGTGGGGAAGCCAAGAAGAGTTACTATTAAAATCAGAAGCACCTCGGATAAATTTCCTGTCAAAAGAAATCTGATCACTTTTACTATATTTCTGAAAATTAGTCTTCCTTGTTCAATTGCCGCAACAATTGTAGACAGATTATCATCAAGAATTATTATATCTGCCGATTCTTTTGCAACGTCAGTCCCCGTTATGCCCATGGACACTCCGACCTGCGCCTTTTTGAGTGCCAGGGAGTCATTTACTCCGTCTCCGGTTACCGCAACAACTTTTCCGATTTTTTGAAATGCCTCAACTAATCTTAGTTTATGCTCGGGATTTACCCTTGCATAAATTCTAATTCTTGAAAGTCGCTGCCTAAGCTGATTATCGTCCAACTCATCAAGCTGAGCGCCAGTTATTACCTCATCTTCCTTTTTAAGAAGACCTACTTCTTCAGATATTGCTTTTGCTGTTAGGGCATTGTCACCTGTTACCATTATTATCTCGATTCCGGCTGCTCTTGCCTTCTCAATTGCTTCTTTTGCTTCAGGGCGCGGCTCATCAGCAATTCCCCCAAGCCCTAAAAAAGTGAGACCGTGCTCAAGATCTGCAGTCTGAGATTTTCCGCTTAAATCTTTATACGCAAATGCAAGAACTCTTAAGCCCTTTTCAGCCATTTTTTTAGTGTCATTTTCAAGTTCTCTTTTTTCTTTATCTGTTAGTTTACTTATGCCAAAAATTACAGAAGGTGCACCTTTTGAGAGAAGTGAGAACTTGTTATCCCTTTTCACCAAAACGCTCATCATTTTTCTTTTTGAATCAAAAGGGATTTCTTTTATTTTTTTGAACTGCTCCCGCATGTCATCTATTTTGGCCCCGTGTTTTTGCGCCCAAACCAATAGAGCTCCTTCCATATTGTCTCCCAAAATATCAAAAGATGAGGAATCAGCCTCTTTTGCAACAAGTGTTGCAGCGTTGCAAAGAACAGATACCTCTATAAATTTTTTTCTGTCTTCCTCATTTTTTAGCTCAACATTTCTTAGGGCCATTTCGTTTTTTGTGATAGTGCCTGTTTTATCTATTAAAATTACGTCAGTTGTCCCCAAGTTTTCAATAGATGACATGCGCCTGACCAGAGATTTTTTCTTATACATCCGCCGTGCTCCGAAAGCAAGAAGAACTGTTATTATTGCGGGAAGTCCTTCGGGCACCGCTGCAATAATCAGGGCAACGCTGTTAAAAAACACATCCAATAATCTTTCTCCCCGAAGAATGCCAAAAATAGATATAAAACCCGCTATTCCAAAAATTAAAATACTTATTTTTATGGCCAAGTTGTTTAGAGAAATCTCAAGAGGAGTTTCTTCTTCCGTTATGCCCTCAAGGCTCTTAGCAATACTTCCGAATCTTGTACTCTTTCCGGTTTTTGTAATTTTTATTTTACCCTCGCCATTTGTCAGCCAAGTGCCCAGAAACACTTCATTATTTTTGCTGTTTACCGATTTATTTACGGGGTTTGATTCACCCGTAAGGGAAGATTCATTTACCCTAATTTCATATCCTTCAATAAGGGTTGCATCCGCCGGGATTTTATCACCGGCAGAGATTATTACAATATCGCCAGGGACTAGTTTGTTTGAAGGAATTTCTATTTCCTTGCCGTCTCTTACTACTCTGGACTGGGGGGATTCAAGACTTCTTAGAGCGCTTATTTCCCGTGTTGCTTTATACTCCTGCCAGAATCCCAGGAATCCGTTTAATACCAGGATTATTAAAATAAGAAATGCGTCAAGTGCGTCGCCAATCACAAATGAAAGAACAACTGCGGCAGAAAGCATTAGGGAAAAAATATTTTTGAATTGAGAAGCAAGAAGGGAGAGAGCGCTTTTTTGTTTTTCTGCGGGAATTTTATTGGGCCCGAATTTTTGGAGAAGATCTTGCGCTTGTTGTGTAGTCAAACCCTCTTTCATTATTATAGTTTAGCAAAGATCCCGATACGGACAAAATAATCTAAAATACAAGGCGGAAATACCAGTAGTGAAATACATCATTCCAATTGGTATAATTTCCTTCTATGGATTATTCAATAGAGACAATCGATATTCATAAAGACTTTGGTAGTAAGGTAAAAGCACTTGATGGAATAACGCTTACTATTCCAACAGGCAAAATATTTGGACTTTTGGGCCCCAATGGAGCAGGAAAAACAACCCTTATTAGAGTTCTCTCAACACTTCTTCTCCCTACTTCCGGTATTGCAAAAATCGGCGAGCTTGACTTAGTAAGTGATGCCGCAAAGATTCGCGAAATAATCGGTCTCACCGGACAATATACAGCTTTGGATGAAAATATGACCGGGTTTGAAAATCTTTATATGGTGGGAAAGCTTTATCACCTGTCAAACAAAGATGCAAAAGAA
>CAZFNO010000007.1:0-1776 GCA_964520695.1 uncultured Gammaproteobacteria bacterium
GTAGACTAGTCTACTGATACGGAATCGAATTACTAAACAAAAATTAAGAAATCAAACGAAATAATTCTTCTTCACCTTGAAGCTGTTATCCTAAACTGGTATAGTCGATTAACATGACGAACCTAAAACATGAAACTGCCAAGCTACTTGCCGGAGCATCACACAAAATTGCAGAGTTGATAGCAGGATCAGCTTTTGATTTCTGGCAGAGAAAAGATTTTAGACTTTATGTTGAGTTCAATAACATTTCACAAACAGAACAAGATAGAATGTTCAACGAGTTGGAAGTTTCAATTCTCGGATTATTTATGCTTCAGTTTGAATACAGCGCCGAAACTTTAAAAGAAGAAGAAAAAAAACTTGTTTTTAAATCCCTAAAAAGCGATCTCCCTTCTGCTTTCCTGCAGCTTTTTATAGAAAACGGGGTTGAGAAAAAGTATATTGATATTTGGAAAAAACTTATCGATATGCGTCTTTCGGAATATAGAGCTGATTTAAAGTTGGCCCTAAAAGAATCTTCTAAATGGAAAGAATTTCAAGGCAGTAGTGAAGAAATCAAAGTACAATGGGCTAGGATTGAGACAATTACAATAGATTGCCTTTCTCATCTGAGGCGCGGTGATGTAAAAAAAGAAGATCCCTTGTGGAAGCTGCTTCGCAGATGGTTTATTACACTTGACACCCAACTCAGCCCAATGATGAACATCTAGCTTTGCCTTGAAGCTGGCCTCGGAAACTGCTATAATCTACAAACAAGATTTAAGATTTTATGTATAATCTAAATCTTATTTATTATGCCGGCAATTCAAAGAAGCGAGTTTGCGCTCGCACTAAATCAGGTAGCAAATGAAAGGGGTATTGACCCCAAGATTGTTCTTGAGACAGTTGAAAGTGCTATTTTAGCAGCCTATAGAAAGGATCACCCCGAGGCCGAGGTAGAGGAATATTCTGCGACGTTAGATCCTAATACAGGGGAGGCGAGGATATTTCATGAAAAGCAAGACGTAACGCCTCCGGGTTTTGGAAGGATCGCTGCACAAACCGCAAAACAAGTAATCCTTCAGAAAATCCGTGAAAAAGAAAAAGAAGCAATTATAACGGATTACAGAGTTCGCATAGGCACAATTGCAAATGGCATGGTTCTAAGATTTGCAGGACCAAATATTATAGTGGATATTGGGAAAGCAGAAGGAGTTATGCCCCCATCCGAGCAGATTGCAAACGAAAAGTACCACCTCAATCAAAAACTAGCAGTTTACCTTAAAGAAATTCACGAAGGCCCAAGGGGTGAAGAAGTTGTTGTTTCCCGCTCAGATAACGGGCTTCTGGAAGGACTTCTTAAAAGAGAAGTTCCTGAGGTAGCTCAGGGGTCAGTTGAGATAAAAGCAATTGTGAGAGAACCCGGAAATAGAGCAAAAATCGCAGTTTACTCAACTCAGTCAGGAATCGATCCCGTAGGATCCTGTGTAGGTCAAAAAGGAGTAAGGGTTCAAGCTATAATTGCCGAATTTAACGGTATTGAAAAAATAGACATAATCCAATGGCAGGAAGATCCAAAAGATTTTATAACTCAAGCCCTCTCCCCTGCTAAGAATTTGGTGGTTGATGTATCGGAGAAAGATAAAGTAGCCAACATTAAAGTACCTCAGGAAGAATTATCTCTGGCAATAGGAAAAGACGGACAAAACGTAAGACTTGCCTCAAAGCTTACCGGATACAGAATTGAAATTGAAGGAGATGAGACCATGAAATCAAACCTTGCAACCGCTGAAGCAC
>CAZFNO010000007.1:1876-13244 GCA_964520695.1 uncultured Gammaproteobacteria bacterium
TCAGAAGATCGGAGTGTCGGTGAATCAGATAATCAGAGTTTGGCAGCTTCAAAAACTTCCTCAGCCGAGCCAGAGGCAAGTAGCCAGGAGCCTGAAGCTGCTGCAGCCGAGGCACCACCCGAAGTAGCCGAAGAAGTATCTAAAAATCAACCAATGGAGACTGAAAATCCTGCAACCGCTGAAGCGCAGAATCAAAGTTCGGAAAACTCAGATAACTCAGAAAACTCAGATAAACCGGAAGACCAGAAAGTTCAGTAAGTCAGATATGCAGAATTTCTGATTATCCGATATTCCGAAACGCCGATCCACTGAGTTCTCCGAGTTTTCTGAAAATATATGGATTATAAAAACAAAAATACCAAAATGTTCCCTCCTGTTGTAGCCGTTCTTGGTCATGTTGATCACGGAAAAACAACTCTTCTTGATGCCGTTAGAAAAACTTCGATTGCCCAGCGTGAACACGGAGGAATAACACAAAAAATTGGAGCCTCAGCTATTGAGACTCCCCACGAAGGCGCAAAAAGAAGAATAACATTTATAGATACCCCCGGGCATGAGGCTTTTGCAAAAATGCGCGGACGAGGCGCTCAAGCTGCAGACATAGGGCTTTTAATAGTTTCAGCAGTTGACGGAGTTATGCCCCAGACAAAGGAAAGTATTGATCTTCTTAGGATATCCAAAATCCCATTTATTGCAGTTCTGACAAAAATTGATTCAGGGGAGATAAACCCTGAAAAAGTTAAAAAGCAGCTTGTCGAAGCAAATGTCCTGCTCGAGGGCTATGGCGGAGACGTGCCTTTACTTGAAGTGAGTGCAAAAACAGGTAAAAATATAAAAGAACTTCTTGATCTTATACTTCTGGTTTATGATCTTCATCCAAAATCTCCTCCCCCATCCCCTTTTTCGGACCTTGAAGCAATTGTTATAGAATCAAAACATGATTCAAAGGCCGGTGTGCTTGCAACAATTGTTGTTAAAAACGGAACAATAAGAGTCAGGGATGAAATAACAACAGGCGAAATATCAGGAAAAGTAAGAAGTCTTATTTCAGATCAAGGCAGACAGCTTAAAGAATCAACGATCGGAGAAGCCGTGGAAGTATTGGGATTTGAAACTACCCCCGGTGTGGGAAGTATGGTTACTGCAGTTGGTAAAAAGATTGCAACCCTTGCAACCACTGAAACACAGAAGGATACTGAGGCACTGAAGGGGAAAACTTCGGAAGAGAAAATAATCTCGCTAATTCTTGTGGCTGATTATTTAGGCTCACTTGAGGCAATTTTGGCGTCACTATCTGATAAAGTTGATGTCATTTCCAAAAAGACGGGAGAAATAACTACCGCAGATATTTTGCTTGCTAAATCAACTGGTGCATTGATTTTAGGTTTTAATGTAAAAATAAAGCCGGATGTTAAACAGCTGGCATCAAACGAGAAAGTCCCTTTTAAAAACTACACAGTGATTTATGAAATGCTGAATGAAATAAATGATGTTATTGAGGGTAAAGAACTTTCGCTTCAGGAAGAGGTGTATGGAATTGCAAAAATACTGGCAAGTTTTCCGTATGAAAAAACCAAAGTCATGGGAGTAAAAGTTGCAGAGGGAAGAATCGCAAAAGGAGACAGAGTAAGAATTGAGCGCGAAGACAAGATTATAGGTGAGGGAAGAATTATATCCCTCAGACAAGGAAAAGAACAATTGTCAAAAGTTGAGAACGGTCAGGAGGCTGGTATAATTGTTGCTCCTGAGCTTGACTTTGCTGTAGGAGATATGGTAATATGCCATAGCTAAATTAAGCCTATAATATAGGCTCAAAATCCGAAGGATTTTGAAGAGGAAAGGCCGGCTGAAAGCCAAAATCCGAGCAAAGCGAGGATGAAGGCATAAAGCCGAGACTTGACGAATGGATAGTCAGCGACTTAAAGAAATATTTGAAAAAGACGGATCATTTGTTATTGTAGTAGGATCAGCTTATACAATAGATGAAATGGGGGCTTCTCTTGCTCTCTATCTTGCTTTATCGGCAAAAGGGAGAGACGTTTCAATAGTTTCCAGTAAACAGCCTCTAGTGGAAGTTTCAAATTTGGTAGGCATTAACAAGGTTAAATCGCAAGCTGAATCAAAAGGCGGAGATTTAATTGTATCATTCCCCTATCGAGATAATGAAATTGGTAAAGTTTCGTATACTCTTGAGGGTGGATTCCTAAACATAATAGTCAAACCAAAAGATAATCAGCTCTCATTCGGAGAAAAAGATGTAGTCTTTAAAAGACCGGCAGAGCTTCCTTCAGTAATAATTGCAGTTGGTGTTAAAAAACTTTCTGAAATGTCTTCATTTTTTAATATAGAAGGACTTAAAGATACCACAATAGTAAATATTGATAAGATTGGCAATAATGAAGGATACGGCGATGCTGTAATGATAGGCCAGAATTCCTCTTCAGTTTCCGAACAAGTTGCAGATCTTCTTCTTGCGCTCTCCATTCCGATTGATCAAGATATGGCGCAGAATCTTATGACGGGAATTATTTCTGCGACAGGTAATTTTCAGAGCCCAAAGACGTCTTCTCTTGCATTTGAAATGGCAGGAATACTTTTAAGAAGCGGTGCCCATAGAGAAATTCAGCGACAAAGACAACAGGAATTCCAGCCTAGGCCGCAAAGGATAACAGCGCCTATTCAATATAATCAAAGAGTTATTCAGCCCCAGCCTTTTAAACAAAGAGTTCCCGAAACTAGCGTAAACAAACAGGAAACTCCCCCTGACTGGCTTGCGCCAAAGATTTATAAGGGCTCAACAAATGTTGAATAAAAAGTTTAAAGATGTTATAATGCCCCAGAAAGAATTATAAATTTTTGATATTGTTTTATGCCGCTGACAACTTCGCAAAAACAAGAGATAATAAATAAATTTGCAACAGTACAGGGAGACACAGGAAGTCCTGAAGTACAGATTGCCCTACTTACAAGAAGAATTGAAAGATTAACAGAGCATCTTAAAATTCATGCCCATGATGTTCACTCCCGTCGCGGACTTCTTTCAATGATTGCAAAAAGAAGAAGGCTTATAAATTTTTTGACAAAAGTTGATAAAATAAGATCAGAAGATATAGCTAAAAAAGTAGGATTGAAGAACTGATAAAAAAGGATTAAAATAGTTTAAATTGCTGCATAGTTAAGTTATTAATTTCAAAAAAATTATAAATTTAGCCATGTAACCATTTAACAATATTTGTTCGGAATATAAGGAAAATTAATAATCCCCCGAACGCTTCTTTGAATGGTTTACGAGAAGGAATAAAAAATAATTAATGAAGAAAGCCTCGGTAGAGCTTGAAATAGCGAACAAGAAGTTATCCTTTGAAACAGGAGAGTTTGCCCAGCAGGCAACGGCATCTGTTATGGGACGGCTTGGTGATACGGTAGTACTTGTTACTGTTGTTGAAGGCGGTAAAACTGATCTTGATTACTTCCCGCTGTTTATTGAGTTTGTTGAAAGGCTTTATGCAGGAGGAAAGATTAAGGGCTCCCGCTGGGTAAAGCGTGAAGGACGCCCCTCTGATGATGCCATTTTGGCTGGACGGCTTATTGACAGATCAATTCGCCCCCTTTTTCCCAAATCATTTAAAAATGAAGTGCAGGTAATAGTTACGGTTCTCTCGGTTGACGGAGAAAACGATCCTGATATTGTTGCGCTAAATACGGTATCTTGTGCAATTGCAATTTCCCGAATTCCATGGAACGGACCTATTGGTGCGGTAAGAGTCGGTTGTGTTAAAGAGACAGGCAACGGAGGAGCAGCCTGCATAATAAATCCCGGAGCAGAAGAACAGGAATATTCGGATTTGGATCTGGTTGTGTCACAAACAAAAGATAAGACAGTAATGATTGAGGCCGGAGCCAATCAGATTCCTGAAGAAACACTTATTGAGGCAATAGAAAAAGGCCATCAGGAAACCACAAAGATAATTTCAGCAATTGATGAGCTTACCAAAAAAGCAGGACAAGAGAAGTTAAAAACAGAAGAAGATTCCGCATCTCATGAAGCAAAATCTCTTGTGGAAAAATCATACAAAGCTGAGGTTAAAGCCCTAATTGATTCAAGAGTAAATAAAGAAGGAGGAGGGGATGAAACACATGTTCTTGTTGATAAGATTTTTGATGATATAAAACTCAAAGATCCAACTGCGGAAGCAGATAAAAAAACAATCGCTGAGGGGGTTGAAACAGTAATGTTCAAAATTATAAAAGAAGATGTGCTTACTAAGAAAAAAAGGCCAGACGGAAGAGCAATGGATGAAATACGTCCTATTGAAGCGCGAGTTGGAATTCTGCCCCGTACTCATGGGTCTGCTGTTTTCCAAAGAGGACTGACACAAGCGCTAACCGTAGTAACTCTTGGGTCTCCCAGAATGGAACAGCTGATAGAATCTGCAGAAGGAGAAGAAACAAAAAGATACATCCATCACTATTCGGGACTTCCCTATTCTTTTGGGCAGACCGGAAGAGTTGGAACTCCGTCAAGGCGTGAGATTGGTCACGGTGCGCTGGCCGAGCGTGCGCTTGAGAGCGTTATTCCTCTTCAAAAAGAATTTCCGTATACAATCAGGGTTGTTTCTGAAGTTTTGTCCCAAAACGGATCAAGTTCTATGGCATCCACCTGCGGATCAACGCTTGCCTTGATGGATGCCGGGGTTCCAATAGTAAAACCTGTTGCCGGAATTTCAATCGGAATGATGTCGGATGATAAGTCTTATGAACTTTTGACTGATATTATCGGTCTTGAAGATTTCTCAGGTGATATGGATTTTAAAGTCGCAGGGACAGAAACAGGTGTTACAGCAATTCAGCTGGATGTTAAGATACCGGGACTTACAGTAGAGCAGATAAAAAATATTTTTGAAAGGGCAAAAGCTGCAAGATTAGAAATTCTTAAGAAAATGCTTAAGACAATACCAGCCCCTCGCGAAGGCTTATCGGTATATGCACCAAAAATTGAAGTAATTCAAATTCCAGTAGATAAAATAGGAGATGTAATCGGCCCCGGAGGGAAAATTATAAAATCGATTATAGCGCAAACCGGTGCAACAGTGGATGTTGAGGATGACGGTACAGTTTCTGTAACAGCAATAGATGACGGAGCTCTTAAAAAAGCAGCTGATTGGGTAAAAAGCTTAATAAAAGAGATTCAAATAGGAGAAATTTATGAAAATGCAGAAGTCAAAAGAATGCTTCCGTTTGGGGCATTTGTTGAACTTACTCCCGGTAAGGAAGGGCTGGTTCATGTTTCACAAATGTCTGACCAATTTGTAAAAAATCCCGCGGATGTTGTCTCGATCGGAGATAAAGTGAAAGTCAAAGTTATTGAAATTGATGAGCAAGGACGGGTAAATCTTTCAATGAAATTTGGAAGTGATTCGCAAGGTCCCCCCGGAGGAGATAGGGGAAGATCTGACCGCGGAGGTTTTGAAAGACGGGACCGCGGAGGTTTTGGAGGAAGAGGCACAAGAAGTGCTCGCCCTCCAATGAGAGGAGGTCCTCGCCGTGATGAGCAAAGAGGAGGATATGAGAGGCCTCAGCATCCTCTGGCAATGCAATTTAGGCGAGAGCGTGAAGAAAAATTAAGACGGGAGAGACAGTCAAGACCCAGAACAAGACCTTTCAAAAAAACCCACTATTAAAAAGCGCTGAGGTCGCCAACTCGCTCGGGGTCCTGTCCAATTTCGGAAAACTTGGAATACTCGGTGTACCGGATTTTCAGATAATCCGAAATTCAGATACTCAGATATTCTGGCCAACTGAGTTTTCTGAGTATTCTGGAATACCACCCCTCGCGCTATTTACTATTTAATTTTTACTGTTTAATATTTGATATGATTAATGTATGGATAACTCTGCCCAGGCACTTAACCAAGAGCTAAAAAAAATAGAGACAAAACTTATCAGCGCAAAACTTCCTCCTGATCTTTTGGAGAAAGCAAAAGGAATGCTAGATATTATAAAGCTTTCTATAAAACAAGGCGGAAATTATTCGAATTTTGAAAGCGTTTCAAATTACATTGATATAATCACAGAAATTCCTTTTGTCCAGGAATCAAAAGATAACCTTGATTTGAGTTTTGCAAGACTGACTTTAGATAAGCACCACTATGGACTGCAGACTGTCAAAGATAGAATTCTTGAGTATTTATCTTCTCTTATTCTAAATATTAAAAACGGACAAAAAGGAAACCGCGCGCCAATTTTGTGTCTAGTGGGGCTTGTTGGAACTGGAAAAACAACACTTTCATATTCTGTTGCCGATGCGCTGGGAAGAAGGTATGAAAGAATTCCCCTTGGAGGAATGGGGGACGTAAGGATGCTAAGGGGTCAGTCGCGAGTTTTTCCTGATGCCGAACCGGGAAATATTATAAAAAAGCTGACGCATTCAAAAGTTAAGAATCCCGTAATCCTTCTTGATGAGCTGGACAGGGTTACTGATGCGGCGCGTGCAGATATTATGGGAGCGCTTGTTGAAATATTGGATCCTGAGCAAAATATGGCGTTTGCCGATCATTACGTAGATTATCCAGTAGATTTATCGCAGGTTCTTTTTATTGCAACAGCTAACAATACTACAAATATTTCTACGGCTGTTTTGGACAGGCTTGAAATAATTCAGATGCCGTCATACTCAGATCAGGAGAAAACTATAATTGGGAAAAATTTTCTATTTCCAAAAATTGCATCCGCAGCGGGCTTGCCGCCCAATATTTTAAGAATTGAAGAAAGCGTTTGGCCAACCATCATACGGCCTCTGGGATACGATTCGGGAATAAGAAGTCTTGAGCGGACAATCGAGGGAATATGCAGAAAAACAGCAAGATTATTAGTAGAGGGAAAAATACCGCAGAATGCTATAATTACAGTGACTTCACAAAACATCAAACAATTTCTGCCCCAATAGATTTGTATCTAACGGGGTAAACCAACCTAATATGGAAAAAACTCTAAAATACATGGCCCTCGGAGGCGTTACAGGTGTTACTAAGAATATGCATCTTTATGAATACAATAATCAGGTGCTGATTATTGACTGCGGACTGGGCTTTGCGGATGAGACCATGATAGGAATAGATCTTATGCTTCCTGATATTTCCTATCTGACCAAAGGAAACAATTCCGCCCAAGGCGGATTGGCCTCTGGCCAAAAGAAAATTGTCGGAATTGCAATAACTCACGGGCATGAAGATCACTTGGGCGCACTTCCTTATTTGTTGCCTGACCTTCCGGGTGAGTTTGATATTTATGCAACACCGCTAACAGCCGCATTTATTAATGAAAAATTAAAAGAGTTTGGTGTCGGGAAGCGTGCGATTGGAATAAATTTTGACAAAGAAATTCTCCTAGGACCTTTCATGTTTTCATTTATAAGAGTTACTCATTCGGTTCCCGATACATCAAATATTTTTATCAAAACTCCTGTAGGTAATTTTTATCACGGCTCGGATTTTAAATTTGATTTTACCCCATATGATGGAAAGAAAACGGATTTTGCAAAAATCGTAAGACTCTCGGATGAAGGAATATTATGTCTTATGTCTGATTGCCTGGGGTCTGAGCGTCCGGGATTCACGGCATCCGAGCATGAAGTTGCCGAAAAAATTTATAACGAAATGAAGGCAACTTCGGGCAAGTTTATTTTTACAACCTATTCATCTAATCTGTCACGTCTTAATCAGGCGCTAGACGCAGCCAGATCACTTAACAGAAGAGTCTGTTTTGTTGGCCGTTCGCTTCTTAAGGCAAAAGATATTGGGACCAGTCTTGGATATATGAAGATAGATAAAAATATGGAGATAGACTTAAAAGATGTTAGGAATTATAACGATAAACAAATTGTCTTAATTGTTGCAGGAAGCCAAGGGCAGGAAAACTCTGCATTGTCCCGGATTGTAAACGGAGATCATAAAGACATCTTTCTAAATCCAAATGATTGTGTTGTTTTTTCTTCAGACCCGATTCCCGGAAATGAAGTTGCGGTAAATGCGCTCATTGACGACATTTCAAAACAAGGTGCCAGAGTATTGTACTCCGATATTTCAGAGAGACTTCATGTTTCAGGACACGGAAGCCGGGGAGACCTTTCCCTTATGATGAGTCTTGTAAGACCTAAAAAAATTATTCCAATTGGAGGGACGTACAAACACATGATGGCGTATAAAGATCTTGCATTAAGAAACGGATTTTCGCCTCGGGATATATTGCTCCCTGATGACGGACAAGAAGTTTTATTTACAGGCCAAGACGGCCGGCTTTCGAAAAAGATAGCACTCCAAAATGTTTATGTAGATCAGGTAACTGGCGAAGAAGTTGAGACTTTTGTTCTAAGAGACCGTGAGCGAATTTCAAGAGACGGAGTAGTGATAATTATGATAGAGGTGGATAGTTTTGGGAATCTGGTTGACAAACCAAATGTCGTAGCCAGGGGTTTGTCTACTACGGAAGCCGGAGAAATTACAAACGGACTCAATATTGAAATTAAAAATAATATGAAAGGGAAAAATAAAAAAGTTTCTGATTGGAATTATGTGAGACGTACCATCGGCACAATTGCAGAAAAATATCTTGTCAAAAAGCTCAAGCGCCGCCCTCTGGTCCTTCCTGTTGTAATTGAAGTCTAGCTTTGATATTTTATACTGTTATTAGTATAATTATAATCTTGTATGAAGACGTATCTTAAAGAGTTAAAGTTTCCTTCAGCCAAACACACTTACATTGAAAATATTACAGAGACAGTTAATAAAGCAATAAAAAAAGCAAAAATTGAAAACGGTTTTGCTCTTATATCCTCAAAACATACCACTTTGGGAATTTTAGTAAATGAAATCGCAGAGCCAAATTTATTGGAAGATTTTATAGATCATAGCCTAAGCGCTATCCACGAAGACAAAAGATCTACAAAAGTCCATAAGGATTATAAACACGGAGTAAGAGATTATAAACACAGGTGTCAGGATAATCCTTATTGCGATGAAATAGATGAAGACTATAATGCCGCAGCTCACATAAGAGCTATGACTTTTTCTCATGCCAGCGTAACTATTCCTATAAAAGACGGCAGATTGGGGCTTGGAAAATATCAGGAGGTTGCAATCTTTGAATTTGACGGAAGAGACGGAAAAGGAAAAAATCCGGTAAGGCAGAGAACAGTTCAGATTTGGTTAACTCCAACAGACGGAGTAGAAATGATCAGATAGTTACTGCTGAATTTCTTTTTCAATAATGTCTCCTACTATACCCGAAAGGTCATTAAATTTGATGTCGTCCGGAGTTTGAAAAGCAGATTCTTCAACCGTCCATGATGAGCAGCTAAAGTCCATTTGTTTTTCAGGATCCAGATAATTTTGGAATTGTCCCTTGTCTTCAATATCTTCTACGCTCGCTTCGAATACGAGTCCCGTTTTATCAGGAAAAGGTGTCCCCCAAACATAATTGATATCCTCTTTTCTCAAAAGAGTAATGCCTGATTCAACCCTGTCAATAAGAGAAGTAATATCAGCCCGCATGCGCTGGTTGTGGATGTAGATAACTCCGGCAGTTGAACTTTCTTCATCTTCATAATTGAAATTACACTGCTGTGATTCGTTTTTTTGCAGAAGATCTATAAGGGTTTGTCCTGCCGCTATGGAAGTATTTTGATCTTCCTGAGGCTCTGCGGTTTGACTGGATGTCTGGTCCTGTCCTTTGTTGGTGTTTAGAAAATAAGCACCGGCTGCTCCCAGCATTATTAGCGCTGCTATTACTATTCCAACAAGCGCTTGTTTGTTTTGCACAGACGTATTCTATCCTATACAGCTTAAATGTCAAGAAAGGCAGGTCTGATACAATATATAGCTATGACTGATGAGGAGTTTGAAAAATTAGTTGCGGAAGCGCTTAGAAGTCTGCCCCGGGAGTTTGCTGAAAAATTGGATAATGTTGCCGTTACAGTATCTGATATGCCCACCTATTATCAGCTTAGAAAAACAGGACTTTCTCCAAGGAACCTCTTATTCGGACTTTATGAAGGAGTTCCTAAGACAAAAAGAGGAAATTACACAGGAGTTCTTCCTGACAAAATTACAATTTTTAAAAACCCAATTCTTTATGTTTCAAGATCAGCAGATGATGTTAGGGAAAAAGTGCGTCAAGTTGTAATGCATGAGATAGGACACCATTTTGGTTTGTCAGACGAGGAACTTTATAGAAGAAAACCTTAAAAGCTTGCAACATTTTTGAATTTGGTTTAAAGTTTTAAATAAGAAACTATGAAAATTACAAGCCCTGTTTTCGATGATGGTAAGCTTATCCCAAAACTATATACTTGTGATGGAGACAATATTAATCCCCCGCTTGAGATCATCGATGTTCCCCAAGGCGCAACTACACTTACTATTATTATGGATGATCCGGATGCGCCAGGCAGAACTTTTACACACTGGCTTGTTTGGAATATACCAACTAACATTACTAATATCGAAGAAAACAACTTTCCAGAGGGTTCGGTTCAAGGTTTAAATGACCGTTCAAAAACCGGCTACACCGGCCCATGTCCTCCAAACGGCACTCACAGATATTTTTTTAAGCTTTACGCGCTATCAAAAAAACTAAACGTTTCCTGGGATATTAGTAAGGAAGAGCTTGAGGAAGAGATTGAAAAAAGCCTTATTGAAAAAGCCCAGCTTATTGGCCTTTACAAGCGTGAGTAACAAATGGATTTAGAGAATAAAATAATTTTCATAACAGGATCTAGCAAGGGAATTGGTGAGCAAATTGCCTATGCTTTTGCAAAAGAGAAGGCAAAAGTTATTGTTACATATTTTTCTGATGATGAAAACGCTCACAATGTTGCCCAAAAATGTGAGGAACTGGGAGCAACAGGTACATATGTTGTTTCTCTAAACGTTAAAGACAATGATAGCATCAGAGAAACCTCCAAACTAGTTGAGGAGAAATTGGGCCATGTTGATTTTCTCATTAATAATGCGGGAGTAATTTCCTGGGAAAAATTCGAACACGAAACTTTTGAAGAAATTGAAAATCAGCTGCGCATCAACCTTGAAGGGGTTATAAAACTCACTTCTGCTTTTCTTCCCCAGATAAAGACGGGAATAATAAATATTGCGTCCCGCGCCGGCCACCATCCATTTGTTGGAAGAAGTGTTTACACCGCGAGCAAATTTGGCGTAGTAGGATTTACTAAAAGCCTCTCTTTGGATTACCCTAATCTTAAAATTTTTACAGTATCACCGGGTGCAGTAAAAACTCAAATGTGGAATTATAAAAGCGGAATTGAGCCAAAAATTGTTGCCGACTACATTATAAAAGCTCTCAAAGGTGAGGTTAA
>CAZFNO010000007.1:13344-21136 GCA_964520695.1 uncultured Gammaproteobacteria bacterium
TTGAGCCAAAAATTGTTGCCGACTACATTATAAAAGCTCTCAAAGGTGAGGTTAATTTAAATGATGGAGACCTTGACTTATACGAAATTCTTAAGTAGTCTTTTAAAATTCCAAACTCTTCCAAAGGATTCTTGAGGCAACGGTGCGGTGTGGTGACCATTTTGCTGAAATTTCCAGAAGTTTATCTCTGTCCGGTTTGCCTTTGAGTTTGTAATGTCTGACAATCGCATTTTGAAGTCCCAAATCTCCCGCTGAGAAAATGTCAGGACGTCCTAGCGCAAATATCAAAAACATTTCCGCAGTCCACGGGCCGATACCTTTTACTTTTATAAGTTCAATAATCACATTTTCGTTACTAAGCGTATCGATTGTTTTCAGATTTAATTCTCCCTTTTTTACTTTTAGGGCTAGATCTTTTAAAAATGAGACTTTTCCCCAGGACGTACCCGCGTCTCGAAGTTTCTGATTAGGTATAGTTAGAAGATATTCTGCTTTAATTTTACGATTTGGAAAAAGATTTTCGAATCTCCCGAAAATAGTCTCAGCTGCTTTTCCCGATAGCTGTTGGCCAATTATTTCACGTGTTAAACTTACAAAATAGTCAGATGATTTCTCAACTTCAAATGGTTCGATTTTGAAACTTAGTTCATAAAGAATCGGATCGACCTTTTTAAAGTGTTTAAGAGCCTTTTTCATTGTAACCGTCCCGCTAAATCGTTTGCTATAAACCTCGCCTCTTATTATAATAGATCTACTATGGCCAGACGTGGTTCTTATGGCAAAAGGTTTAAATTCAGAGTAAAGCTTAAGAAAAAAACAATATATACCTTATTTGGATTTGGGTCAATACTGGCAGGAGTTTTCGTTTTTTTTTCATTTTTAGCATCCGGCCCCTCATTTGCCTTTATTAATAATTTAATTAGAGGATATTTTGGACCCTTTTCTTTTTTTCTTCCGATTGTATTTATTCTATTCGGTTTTTTGTTTTTCAGACTTAAATTTTCCCTTTCCAAGCCGAATGTTGCGCTGGGATTTCTAATTGTTTACACCTCAACACTAATGCTTTTTAGATCAGGATACTTTGGCGGACTGCTGTTTAAAAATACATCTGAGGTTATAACGCCCCTTGGGACATTACTGGTTAGCCTGACGGGAATATTGATTGGATTAATTGTACTCTTTGATACCTCTCTTGATGAAATTTTAAAAGGGCTCAAAGCAACAAATGAAACATTAAAAAAGCTTGTTCCCGCTTCTCTATTTAAAAAGAGGAAAAATCTTCTTCCTAATAAACCAATGACTATCAGGGGAGACGGAAGGGGACCTGTTGTTATTGCCAACAGTTCTCAGAAAGCAGATGCACTAATCTCGGAAAAACTTGTAAGCAACAAACTATCCTCCGGACTTATCTGGGAATATCCGCCTCTTGATTTGCTGTCGGATGAAGGAGAAGGAAAGGCTGACAGAGGAGACGTTAAGCAAACAGCAACAGTCATTGAAAACACTCTTCAGAGCTTCGGTATTACGGCAAAAGTTGTTGAGGTAAATCTTGGGCCTGCTGTTACCCAGTACGCGCTTCAGATTGCATTGGGCACCAAGGTATCCAAAATAACGTCACTCGCAAATGATCTTGCGCTAAATACACAGGCTCCGACAGGACAGATCAGAATAGAGGCACCAATCCCCGGAAGAAATTTGGTGGGAATTGAAATTCCCAACAGAACTCTTCAGATTGTAACTCTTAAAACATTGCTTTCATCGGATGTGATGAGAAAATCCAAGTCCAAGCTGACCGTTTCTATGGGGCTTGATGTATCGGGAAATCCTATAATTGCGGATATCGGAAAAATGCCTCACGTTCTTGTTGCCGGAACAACAGGATCGGGAAAATCTGTTCTTATTAATTCATTTATTGCCTCGCTTCTTTTCAGAGCGTCACCCGAGGAGTTAAAATTAATTCTGATTGATCCAAAAAGAGTAGAGCTTACAGGATACAATAATATCCCCCACCTGATGACACCGGTTATTGTAGATGTTGAGAAAATACTCTCAGCGCTTAAGTGGGCAACAAATGAAATGGACCGAAGGTATAAAACTTTTGCCGAGCGAGGCGTTAGGAATATTGACGGTTATAATGAGCTTGCGGGTTTTCAAGCGCTTCCTTATATTGTTATTTTTGTAGATGAGCTTGCGGATCTAATGGCCTTTGCCCCAGTTGAGGTCGAAGATACAATAGCCCGTCTTGCGCAGATGGCACGCGCTACGGGGATTCATTTAATTGTTTCAACACAGCGTCCTTCGGTTGACGTTATAACAGGGCTAATTAAGGCAAATATTCCGTGCCGTATTGCTTTTAATGTTTCATCTATGATTGACTCCCGCGTTATTATAGATATGCCGGGCGCGGAAAAACTATTAGGTAGAGGAGATATGCTTTATATCCCTCCAGATCAAGCCAAACCTACTCGTATTCAGGGAGCATTTGTTTCGGATAAAGAGATTAACAAATTGGTAGATTTTCTTAAGGAAAAATCACCGCCTGTTGAATATACCGAGGAAATTATAACAACGCCTTACTCAACTAAAAAATCAAGTATAGGAACTTCGGGCGCGGGCGGAAGAGACCCCGAATTCTTAAAAGCGGTTGAGGTAATTGTTGAATATGATAAGGCATCTGCCTCTCTCTTGCAAAGAAGACTTTCAATAGGATACTCAAGAGCAGCCCGAATTTTGGATCAGCTTGAGGAAGCAGGGATTGTCGGGCGCGCTGAGGGAAGCAAACCAAGAGACGTTCTTATTAAAGACCCCAGCCAGGTTCTTTCAGATCTCCAGGCAGAAGCATAAATAAATGGTAAAAATAGGAGCAGTCTTTCAGGAAGAAAGGAGAAAAAAGGGTTTAACCCTTGATGAGGCTTCCCGTGCAACAAAAATAAAAAAAGAGTTTTTATACGCAATTGAGAAAGGTGAATATGAAAAACTTCCCTCTGCGGCCTATGCTTCTGGATTTGTCAGAAACTATGCAAAGTTCTTAGGACTTCCTGTTGAAAAAAGCATGGCGCTTTTCAGGCGTGAATTTGACGTCAAAAAATCAATAGAAATACTGCCAAAAGGAATAGCCCTTGCCGATAACTATTCATTTTCAAGATTTAAAATAGGAAGAGGTATTGCTCTTATTTTTTTGGTTTTATTTTTTATTGCAGGATTTTTAGCATATCAATATAGATCCGCATTTTTTAATCCCTCTCTTTCCGTTACTTCTCCCAAGGAAGGCGAGGTTGTTAAATCTTTGACGATCGAGGTCAGGGGCAAAACAGATCCCGATGCCACACTTTATATTGATAATATTGACGTTTCTGTTGGAAATGACGGCAGTTTTTCAAAAAGTCTTACAGTATTTCCGGGCAGTACTATAATTAATTTTAAATCGGAAAATAGATTTGGAAAAGTAACAACTCTTAAGCGGAATATTTTTGTGGATCCTAATTATTGATCCAACCATATCTTAATGTTTGCTAATTTGCTCGGGGTTCTGTTTAGCGTAGGGCTTAGGTCGCTCACAAAATTTTCTTGGAGACGCGAAGCCCGCATCGGCCAGATCCTCAAATCCCGATTGCCGCTTCGCTTGCCCTCCTACGAAAATTTCGCAAGCTCCCCAGCACCACCCCTCGCCGAAAATCCTCTTGACTTTAATTTTTTCACGTTATAATTTAGTAGTATGTCGGACGCTGCCCAGATACTTTTATTTTTAGTAATTCTTATTTTAACTACACTTCTTCTTGTATTAGGAATTCAGGTATTTTTTATCCTTAAAGAGTTTAGAAAAACAATACTTAAAACAAATAAAGTTTTGGAGAACACAGATGAGATAACAGAAAGCATAAAGCGCCCCCTGTCCAGCTTATCAGCTCTTATTATGGGTCTTCGCGCAGGTACCTCACTTGTTAATTTGATAAAGAAAGTGGACGAGGATGAAAAGGAGGAAAAATGATGCCAGGAGGAAGATTTTCGGACGGTTTTTTGACCGGGATTATTGTCGGAGCAGCAGGATTTTTTTTGCTTGGAACTGAAAAGGGTAAGAAAATTCTTAAGGCAATTTCAGAAGAAGGGGGACCGGAACTTAGTAAATTCCTAAAAGAGCTTGAAATGCGAAACGCAGGCGCAAAACCCGCACCAAAACCCTCAAGCGCAAAAAGTTCGCAAATCTCAAAAAATAGTAACTCGGAAGACTTATCACATGAAGATTCTCCGCCTTCAAACGGCGTTTCAAACGGAGAACATTCTTCTTCAAAACCCCGCAGATTCTTCAAGAAGTCAAAGTAGAAATTTAAATTATTTTGGAACTGTGTTAATTCTTACATCAAGAGGCTCGTTATTAAATATTTTATTGTATACATAAATAATATTATTTGCCTGACTATATTTATAAGCTTGAGTAATAGCTTTTCTAGCAATCTCCGTATTTCCTCTATTATATTCAAGTATGGCCAAAAAAGCCCATAACTTGGCATTCCTAGGGAATTTTTGAACCGATTTCCTTATAATAGTTATTGAATCTTCATTTGGATCTTCTTGCAAGATAGCCAAAGCGCCCAGATTCTCATATAGTTTTACATAATCACCATAGTTCATGCCCGTTAAAAATGCTTCTTCTGCTTTTCTGTAGTTTTCTTGATTTAAATATATAAGTCCTAAAGTATTATAATTTGTAAAATAGGGGAAAATATCTATAGATCTTGCAGCGTGTTTTTTAGCTTCCTCGAAATTACCTTTTTTAGTCAACTCCGTTGCTATGTAGTTTTCCGCTGTGTAGTCTTCTTTTGAGATTTTGATATCATGATACGATAAAACTAATTGGTTTCGCCAATCGAAAGTTCTGATAAAGGTTCTTGTAGCTAATAATATTACTATTAAAATTATCATTAAAAATAAGAACTTATTTTTTAAGTTTATTTTAAAATACTCAAACAATACCCCTATCACACCTAGGGCACCAATTATGGGAAAATAAAACCAACGTTCTGATACAGTTAAATCAAGCGGAAAAATTTGTAAATGGAGAACTAGGCCTATTAGAAAAATTAATACAAAAAAAGAGTAGGTTTTGAAGTAAAATTTGTTCGCTTTTCTAAAAAGAATGAACGCAAAAATAAGAATTAAAATGACAAACAATAAATCAACAATAAGCGGCAAAATAAAATTATTAAAATTTAACTGTGTATAAGCCCACCTATATGCATACGCAAGATCCATAGGGAATAGAAAAGTTTTTAAATAAAAAAATACTATTGCAGGTGCATTAATCAATCGCTGAGGTAAATCCAATAATGCAATTTGGGTACTTTTTGAATTAGAAATTAAACCAACTGCATTTATTTTAAGAAAAAAATATATTAGGAGAGATAAAGATGATAGACCAACAAAAGAAAATAAACGCTTACGTTGATAAATTAAAATGTAGAGAAAAGCTGCAATTGTAAAAAGAATTCCCGCCTCTTTGGATAAAAGTGATAAAAATAATAGAAATACAGATAAGAAAAGATATTTTGTAGATTTAAAATAAGTTAGCAACCACAGTGCTAAAATGCCGAAGAAGAAAAACAGCACTTCTTGTGTTGCAGCAATATACAACACAGATTCACTATTAATTGGGTGTACCAAAAAAATAATTGACAAAACAAAAGCTATTGGCCTTTTGAAAAAATTTAAAAAAAACAAAAATAACAATACAGTATTTGTTATATGTAGGGTGATTTGAAATAAATGAAACCAGAATGCTGTGGAGCCGAAGATTGAATACAGGATTGTATATTCAGTCATCATCAGGGGTTTATAATAGACACCAACTAAACTATCTTTCCCGATAAAAAAAGTGCTTCCCTTAAAAAAATTATCGATATTACTCAATGACAAAACAGCTGGATTATCCAAAATTTGTGCTGTATCATCTCCTATAAATTGATTGAATAATCCATTAAAGTAGATAATTGCACCAAAAAGAATAATTATTAAAATCGCATTTTTTTGCGAAATTTTAGTAAAAAAATTTTGTAGACTATACAAATAGGAATGTTTCTCGTCGATCATATTGAATTTTCTATAACTATAAACTATCTGAAAAAAAGTGACAATGAGTCAAACGGGAATTATTAATAAAATAATTGATGTATACAACAAAAAACATTCAAAAATTTAGCTAGAAAGATATAATAAGCTCCAATTGACAGTCCGCTTTTTATGCTGTACATTCTGCCTACAATGAAAACTTTTGTTGAAAAGCTGAGCATTTTCCTCATATCTCTATCTTTAATTTCTCTAGCATTTTTATTTTTTGCTCAAAAAAGCTATGCAGTGACTCCAACGCAAGGAAGCTGGACCTTGTTAGGTCTTGATGGTTATATTATTCATAGTTTTACAGTTGATCCTAATAATCCGAGCATTTTATATGCCGGAACTGCGGGATTTGGAATACTCAAGAGCACAGACAGTGGAGATACTTGGAATACCATTAACAATGGCATTTCAAATTATGCTGGTTATTTTACTGAAATAGTTGTTGACCCAACAGATAGTAATATTCTTTACGCTGGAGGAGTGAGTGTTGATGATGGTAGTACCGGGATACTCAAGAGCACAGACGGCGGAGCTAGTTGGTTTTATGCCCATAATGGTATTACAGATGTAGGTTTTGGCGGACCACCTCGAGATGTACACAGTATGGTAATAGATCCAAACAATCATAACACTATATATGCTGCTATTGGTACAAGATGCGGTTCTGTTTATAAAAGTACGGATGCTGGTTTAAATTGGGTTAGGGGAATAGGATTGGCTTGTGACCCAACAGTTGTTAGAATAGATCCTCTTGATTCAAATACTTTATACACTCGTACAGAATGGAATCAAGGAATTAATAAAAGCGTAGACGGTGGAGTGAATTGGAATAATATTTCGGGGTTTGGGGGCTATGGCTATTTTTATGCCTTAGCGATAGATCCGTCCAGCCCGAATATAACGTATGCTAGTACGGACAACGGGCTTTTTAAAAGTACAGATGGTGGTGCTAACTGGACGCTTTCTAATAGTGATTTAAATAATATTTATAAGGCGTTAGTTACTGATCCTCTGCGCCCCAATACTGTATATGCCGGTGAAGATGCTGGTATTGAGACCAGTGCTTATGTAACAGCAGATGGTGGTTCAACGTGGACAGATATAACTAATAATTTGCCGAATGTTGGTGTTAAAAGACTATTTATAACAGCGAATAACCCAAATATATTGTATACAGCAACGGATTCAGGAATTTATATTTATGGACTTGTGCCATTTAATCAACCACCAGAGATTGATCCAATTCCCGATGCCACAATTAATGAGGGAGATACTTATACAGCTAGCGGTTCATTTACTGACCCCTCATCAGAAAGTTGGACAGGGACGGTTGATTATGGAGACGGATCGGGAGTTGGGCCCCTTACTCTTAATCCCGATAAAACTTTTAACTTGAGCCATGTTTATCAAGATAATGGATCTTATACAGTTACGGTTTCAATTACAGATAATCAGGGCGAGGAAGATATAGAAACAGCACAAATTACAGTTAATAATGCTCCTCCTGTTGTTGGTGAAATTACCGCATCAGGCACTTACTTTATCCTTGGAAACCCTACAACCGTCACCACAAACGGCAGTTTTACTGATGCAGGAGTTTTGGATACCCATACTGCTCTCTGGGACTTTGGGGAAGGGACATCGGAAGGAGTTGTAACTGAGACTAACGGTTCAGGAACAG
>CAZFNO010000008.1:0-2238 GCA_964520695.1 uncultured Gammaproteobacteria bacterium
AATTTTTCGAACATCAAGCAGTGCGGAGTATGTAGGAAGAACATAAAGGTCTTCGTTTTTTCCAAGGCTTTTTATTGTTTCATTTATTGCGTTTTCTAAATCAGGTTCAATGTGTGTAAATATTTCAGCATATTTTAGCCGAAGGCCCATGTCATAACATCTATCACCAGAGACAGTTATATCGAAGCTTTTATCAATTATCTCTTCAATATTAATATCCCAAATCCAGGAAACATCAAGCCCGTCGGGAACTGCGTCATTAAGAACAATCAAAAGATTTTTTCCGCCCAAGCCTTTAATAGTTGCTAAAGATTCGTTAAAACTGGTTGGGTTTTTCGACAAAAAAAGCTGTACATTTTTGCCCATGTATTTTATTTTTTCCTGCCTTCCAAAAGCCGGAGTAAAAGATCTAAATGCTTTAATTACTTTTTCAGACGAAATTTTTTCAGCTTTGGCAAAAAGTGCAGCCGCCAAAGAATTGTAATTATTGTAAGTTCCCGGAAGGGGATAGTGGGAAAGATTTGATAAATCGGGTTTGGGTCTTTTAAGAAGACAGTTTACGCAGGACCACTTTCCCAGATGAGAGAAATGAACATCCTCAAAATCAAGCATGTTAAGACATCTTGGGCAATAAATACTATCTGCTCCGTGCATTAATTTCCTTTCGCCGCTTGTTTTATCAAGTCCAAAAAACAAAACTTTAGCTTTTGCTTTTTTTGAAAGGTATGCCACTTGGGGATCATCAGTATTAAGAATGAGCGTTGTTTTGTGTTCTAATTTTTCAAATGCCTTATGCCAGTTCTTAGCAATAGTGTTTACCTCACCATATCTATCAAGTTGATCTCGAAATAAGTTTAAGACTATGACAAAGTCAGGTTTTGTTTGCTCCAGGACTTCAGGTAGTGCGTTTTCATCCGATTCAAAAATTAAATAGTCCTTATTTAATTGTCCATTTAATGAAACACCTTTTATAAGTGTTGATGCCAGACCATTGATAAGATTTGCACCAGCCTTATTTTGAAGATATGTTTTTTTATTCTCTCGTATAATTGAGGTGATGAGTCTTCCCGTAGTAGTCTTGCCATTTGTTCCTGCAACGATTATTATTTTTAGCTTTCCACCCTTGGGGTGGAAAGCTAATGTTTCTTTTATAAAGTTTTTATTTAATTTGAGAGCGATATGTCCAGGCCAGGTAGAGCCGGAGCCAAGGTTTAATGTGTTTGATAAAAAGATAATTGATTTGCCGAGTATAATATAAATTAGATTCAACATAGTGCTATTTTAGCATGGATTATTCTTCGAGTGATCCGCCAGATGGCGGAGAATCGAGAAGACCGATCTCGACAAGCTCGAACAGTAAGATTTTTACATTCCCCGGAGAATCTTAATTCTTTCCTCAAGGGGTGGGTGAGTGTTGAAAAGGCCGGTGAAGAAATTTTTTACTTTTTTGTTATCAAAAGGATTTTCTATGAATAAGTGGGCCGTTGCATTACTTGCACTACGAGGAGGAGTGTGATCATGATGAAGTTTTTCCAGTGCCGAGGCAAGCCCTTCCGGATAACGAGTTAAAAGGACTCCAGAAGCATCTGCCAAAAATTCTCTTTTTCTTGAAACCGCCATTTGAATTAACATTGCGGCAATTGGGGATAGAATCGCAAGTGCAATTGCAATTATAAGAAAAACAGCACTTCCCTGATTTCTATCAGACCTTGAAAAGAATGTTGCTCTTATGAAAAGGTCCGACAAAATGGCAACAAACCCAACAAGAATTGCCAAAACCCCCATAAGTCTTATGTCGTAGTTTTTGATATGAGACAGCTCATGTGCCAGTACTCCCTCAAGCTCGGCCTCTGTCATCATAGAGAGAAGTCCGGTTGTTGCTGCTACAAATGCATGTTTGGGATCTCTTCCTGTTGCAAATGCATTTGGAGAGGGGTCGTTTATAAAATAAACCTTGGGCATGGGAAGGCCTGCCGCAATACAAAGATTCTCAACCGCCCTTATATATTTTGGAAACTGTTGTTTTGTTGCGGGTTTTGCTCCTGTTGTTGCAAGAACAATTTTATCTGAATAGTAGAAGCTTCCAATACTCATTATTCCCGCAAGAATTAAGGAAATTCCAACAAGAGACAGCCCGTATTCCAAAACCTGGGAGAAAAAGTATACTAATGTTGTTATGAAGACAACAAACAAAAGCATTATTATCCAAGTCTTCCATTTATTAGAAGAAATCGCTGA
>CAZFNO010000008.1:2338-20086 GCA_964520695.1 uncultured Gammaproteobacteria bacterium
CAACAAACAAAAGCATTATTATCCAAGTCTTCCATTTATTAGAAGAAATCGCTGAGTAAAGTTTCATATCAGAAGCTTACTTTGACAGGTTTTTTCTCTTCTTCGGTTGTACCGAAAAACTCCGCGGGCTTGAAATTTAAAATTCTTGCAAAGATTACATTTGGAAATAACTGAAGCTTTGTATTGTAATCCAACACATTGGAATTATAAAATTGTCTTGAATAGGCGATTTTATTTTCTGTATCTTCAAGTTCCTCCTGAAGTGCTTTAAAATTTTCGGAAGCCCTAAGTTGAGGGTAGTTTTCAGCAACTGCAAATATAGTTTTTAGCGCATCTGTTAGCATGTTATTAACCTCTGCTTTTTTCTCCGGAGTTTTTGCATGCATGAGAGAGGTTCTAAGTTCAGTTACTTTTGTGAAAGTTTCTCTTTCATGTTTAGCATATCCCTTAACTGTTTCGATAAGATTTGGAATAAGATCCGTTCTTCTTTTCAGCTGAACATCAATTTGGGAGAACGCTTCATGAACTCTTAGTCTTGCTGAAATTAATGTATTGTAAAGATACAGTACGAATAAAACTACTGCACCTGCTATTGCCGCAATAATTATTGTTGTATTCACAATTTACACCTCCTTCAAAAATTGATCTACTTTATTATAACTCATTGTACTGATAATATCATCTTTTTTGGCCCAGCCTCTTCTTGCAATTGCTACTCCGTAATACATTAGATCCATCTGATCCTTTTCATGGCTGTCGGTGTTTATAACAAGTTTGACACCTGCGTCAACTGCTATTTTTATCAGCTTATCATTTAGATCAAGTCTTGTTGGATAAGCATTTATTTCAACTGCTTTGTTATTTTTTTTACAATATTCAAAAAGCAATGCATAATCCAGTTCATATCCCGGCCTCTTATTCAGAAGTCTTCCTGAGGGATGAGCTAAGATTTTTGCTTTAGGGTGTGAAAGGCCGCTGATAGCTCTTTTTGTCATCTCATCTTTATTCATTCTAAAAACACTGTGAATTGAAACAATTGTTCCATCAAGTAATTTGAGGGCTTCTTCCGGAAGTGCTAGAGAGCCGTTTGGAAGAATATCGCATTCCATAAGCTTAAAAATTTTAAAATTTAGCTTTTTTTCAACTTTATCAATCTCATCGTTTCTTTTTTTTACAAGTTTTATAATTTGATCTTTAGTGTGTTTTGAAATTGAAGGGTTATGTTCTGCCATGCCAATATATTCATACCCCAACTCCTTTGCCTTTTGTGCCATTTCCAATATCGTATTTTTCCCAAGATCGTGTGATGGCTCAATTGGAAATATTGAATGAAGGTGAAAATCTCCCTTAATGTCTCTCGGCTCTACAAGTTTTGGCAGATTATTTTTGAGAGAAGCTTCAATTTCTCCCGTATCCTCTCTTAGCTCGGGAGGAATCCAGACAAGACCTATTGCTTGGTAAAATTCTTCCTCTGTTTTAAATTTTCTAACAATACCTGTTTTTGTATTTTTAATCCCTTTTTCATTAAGAGACATATTTTTTTTCAGGGCAAATTCCCTAAGATGTACATTGTGATCCTTGCTTCCTGTAAAATGCTGAAGAAGTGATCCAAACCTGTCGGGCGGCCCTACCATTAAATCTATCTGGTTTCCCCCTGTAGTTAGAATTGATGCTGTGACAACGCCTTTTTCTATAACTCTTTCACTTCTTGGATATTTAATAAAATGCTCTATTACCACTTTAGGATTTTTTGATGAAACTGCAATGTCTATATCTCCAACAAGAGGCTTCATACGTCTAAGACTTCCCAAAGGCTCGGCTCTTACCGTGTCTTTTTGTTTTCTTAAGTATTCTAAAATATCTTTTGCAACTTCTCCTGCGTAGGGAAGTAGCATTTTTGTAGTTTTTCCTTTGCCTTCTTTAAATTCTTCAACAGCGGTTAAAAGGTCTTCCTCTGATTTTTTTCCGAAACCTTCAAGTGTCCCGATCTTCCCTTGAGATGCCAGTTTTTTGACATCCCCGATTGCCGTGTCCGGATTTTTTAAATTAAACTGCGTTGCAATTTTATAAGCTTTTTTTGGGCCAAAGCTTGGAATTTCCATAAGCTTAAAGACAGCGGGTGAGATTCCTTTTTTTACAATTTCATAATGCTTTACGTGTCCGGTTCTGATGAGTTCTTCAAGTCTTTTTTTAATGGTTGGGCCAACGCCCGGAATCTCATCCAGCTTATTTTCTTTGTATAAATCGTTTATTTGGTACGGGGATCCTTCAATTGCATCGGCTGCTTTTTGATATGCAATAATTTGAAATCTGTATTTATTTTCATTTTTTATTGAATAAGACGCAGCAACTTCTCTGAAGAGTTTGGCTATTTCAAGATTTGTCATTTTGAAAAATCATACCACTTGTTAAAAGTGAGTACAAGCATCTATTTGCTTGACAAATCAATAATAATTTGTAAAATAGGATATAACTTTTAACCAAAGGGGTGGTAGCTCAGTTTGGTTAGAGCGCTTCCCTGTCACGGAAGAGGTCGCGGGTTCGAGTCCCGTTCACCCCGCACCTCGACAAGCTCGGTACGAGCCGAGAGGAAGAGGGGGAATGGACGAGAAGTTTATCCTGAGCGTAGTCGAAGGAAGTCCCGTTCACCCCGCACCAACTTCAGGGATTATTAAAATAAAAATGGCAAAAACAAAAACAAAAAAGGTTCCGGAAGTAGAAATAAAAGAAGACACAAGAAGCAACAAGTTATCTTCGAATGCGCCAATTAACGACTCGTATGTAAGTTTAGCGCTCGGGGCAGTTGTTATTGTTGCAATAGCTGCTGTGTTATTTGTATTTATAAAAGGGAATTTGTCAGCACCTATTACCCCAATTGATGAGTCATTGGATGTTACGCAAACCGAAACCAAAACATATACTCTTGCGGAGGGTGAAGGGCTCTGGGATGTGGCAGTTAAATTCTATGGAGACGGCAACAGATGGGTAGAGATTGCAGAAGCAAATAATCTCACAGACAATCCTGATAATGTTCCTCCGGGGACAGAACTTATAATTCCAAACCTCTAGCTCCGAAATTAAAGCGTCAAGAAAATAATGATATAATTAATGTTAGCTGCGGTGGTAGTTCAGCGGTAGAATGCTTCCTTCCCAAGGAAGAGGTCGCCGGTTCAAATCCGGTCCACCGCTCAAGATCAAGGCGGACAGCCAACTACGCTATTCTAAAAAAACTGGGTTTTACCCCAGTTTGTTTGGAAGTCCACAACTTACCTCCTTGTACCAACAATCTACTCCTCAAGCAAAAATTTGTCAAGTTGACTATGTGGTGCATATTTGGTATTATTAATCGTGCCCGATAGTAATAGCAAAAAACAGCGAACAAAATATATATTTGTCTCCGGAGGAGTCATTTCAGGCATCGGGAAAGGAATTACCTCAGCATCAATTTCACTTCTTCTTAAATCTTCAGGTTACAGCGTTGCTCCTATTAAATTCGAAAACTATTTAAATCTTGATGCCGGAACAATAAATCCCATAGAGCACGGTGATACATTTCTTTGCGAGGATGGAACAGAAGCGGATATGGATATTGGAACGTATGAAAAGTTCTTAAATGAGAATATGGGCATTGATAATTTTGTAACAATGGGCAAAATTTACTCAACAGTCATAGAGAGGGAGAGACGATTTGAGTATCATGGTGAAGACGTTGAGGCAATTCCACATATAACGGATGAAATAATTAGGAGAATTAAAAATTTGGCTGATAAAAAAAGGGCAGATATTGTAGTTATAGAACTAGGGGGAACAGCGGGGGAGTATCAAAACGTTTTTTATTACGAGGCGGCAAGAATCATGACGCTTCAAAACCCCGGAGATGTTATTCATGTTCATGTTAGCTATGTTCCAACCCCCGCGCATCTGGGAGAGCCGAAAACGAAACCCACACAACTATCTGTCAGGGAGTTAAATTCTTTAGGAATCCAGCCGGATTTTATAATCTGCAGATCCGATAAAATGTTGGATCAAAGGAGAATGGACCGATTGGCACTTTTTTGTAATGTTTCATCTGAAAATGTAATTTCAAGCCCTGATCTTCCGTCTGTTTATGAAGTTCCCTTGGTTTTGAATAAACAAGAATTAGGAAAGAAAATTTTAGAAAGACTTTCTTTGGATGTACGAGATCCAGACTTAAAAGAATGGGAACAGATGGTTGAAAAAATCAAGAAAGTTCAAGGGAATGGTAGTTCTGTTGAAATCGCAATAATAGGAAAATATTTTGGTACCGGAGATTATCAGCTAAGAGACAGTTATGCAGCTTTATTTGATGCAATTGATCATGCTTCATATGCACTGGGCGTTTCTATTAAAACGCGCTGGATTGACGCTGAAAAAGTTGAAACAAACGCAAATTTGAATGATCTAATCGGCAAGCCTAACGGGATCATTGTTCCTATTGGCTGGGGAATTAGAGGAGCTGAGGGAATGATAAAAGCAGCGGGGTACGCCAGAGATAAGAAGATCCCATATTTGGGACTTTGTTACGGAATGCAGCTAGCTGTAATTTCTTATGCACGTGACGTATTAGGTATTAAGAGAGCAAATACAGAGGAAAATGAAGAAAAAAGCGAAAATCCTGTAATTCATCTGATGCCTAAACAAAAAGAAATAATGGAGAGGCGTGCATACGGCGGCACCATGAGGCTTGGTAAATGGAATGCAATTGTTAAAAAAGGAACCAGGGCATTCGAGCTGTACAAAAAATACAACGATTTTATATCTGAGGAAAATGGTTTGACTTCAGAACGACACAGACACAGATTTGAATTCAACAATGACTATTTGGAGAAATTTGAAAAAGCCGGATTTATCATTTCGGCTCGTTCCGTTGACGAGGGACTAGTAGAAATTATCGAACTGCCGGAAACCAAACACCCCTTTTATTTAGGAACCCAGGGACATCCTGAATATAAAAGCAGACCTCTTAAACCTCATCCTATATTTTTAGGTTTTATAGAAGCAGTAAATAAATACAAGGCGTAATACTTCAATAATTTAAATTATTGAAGTATATTACTCAAATTGAGTTTTACCAAAAGTTTAGCTATAATGAAACCTATGTTAACTGCAATAGATTTTCAAGTTGGAAATATAGTTAAGGTTTATACAAAAATTAAGGAAGGAGAAAAAGAAAGAACTCAAGTATTTCAGGGGACTGTAATCGGCCTTAAAGGAAGAGGAGAAAATAAAAGTTTTAAGGTAATGAAAAACGTCGGAGATGTTCAAGTGGAGCGAATTTGGCATGTAGGAAATCCAAATATTGATAAGGTTGAAGTAGTCGGCAAAATAAAGGGAAAAGTAAGACGCGCAAAACTAAATTTTCTAAGGGCGTAGTTCTTAGTTTCTTAGTTCAAGCTTGTACACACCCGGTTTGTTCTAGGTAAACACATAAGGTTTGTATCAATGAAAATTTCCAATCCAACCGCCAGATTGGGTGAAGAGTTAGCCGCAGAATTCCTCAGGAAGAAGGGTTATAAAATAATTGAGCGAAATTTCCGCAAAGGCTATGGTGAAATTGATATAATTACCGTTAAAAGTAAAATTTTAGTGTTTGTTGAAGTAAAAACCAGAACTTCTAATTTTTTTGGTACTCCATTTGAACAAATAACTCCATTTAAGCTACATTCGGTTGTTCGGTCCGCGCAGTTTTATAAAATGTTACATCCGGAACATCCCGCGGCAATGAGGATAGATGCGATATCTGTAGAGCTTGATTATTCAGGAAACTTACTAAACATTGAACATCTTGAAAATATTTCATCCTAGTTTGACAAGTTTTATTTGCAAGAGTATTATTTTGGCATGAGTCTTGAGCATGATTATTCTAATACAAGAGAATTTTATAAAGACTTAAAAAGAGGTTCTCAGGAGCCTGTTGATCCGGAAACTACTGCAAGAAGAGAAGGAATAGCGTTTCAGAAATGGTATGATTGGCAGATAAGACAAAGAATGCTTCCTACAGAGATTTTAGCAGCCTCTAATGCAAGATCTGAGGAGGTAAATTTTCTACTCGGAGGAACAGACACAGATCCTGATCCGTCACATCAAATAACTTACCATGATTTAGTAGATAGCGGTGAAGAAATTATCTTACCTGAAATTGACGTGCATCGGTCGATTTTACCCAGAATAAGAGTGCCGAAACAAAAAGATGAAAGACCTATCCTTCAAAGAATCAAATTGGCACAAGTTTTGGATGGAGATAGATTGAGGACATTCACAAAACAGATTAAACTTAGTGTTAGAGTTGAAGAATTAACTTATTTAGCATTTAGGGCATCAGACCTTACAGAATCTGAATTGCACGCTATTGAGGGGATAAGAGATGAGAATGGTAACCCTATTTTAGACCCTAATCCTGATCACTTACCAAAATACCGGCGATTAGTTTCCTCTCATCAAGAGGCTCCCATTTTTGAAACTTGACCCTTGGTACATAATTCCTTATTCTTGATTTAACTATGAAGAGAGGGATAGCCACTTTTACACTCGATACCGGGAAATGTCCGCCGTGGCTTTTCGAGCGGATGGTAAAGCTTGGAAGGAGCATGACAGATGTTCTTGTTGAGGAATACGGACCTGATGAATATATAAAAAGAATTGCAGACCCTGTCTGGTTCCAATCTTTGGGAACTGTTCTCGCTTTTGATTGGAACGCATCGGGGCTGACCACAATCTTAACAGCAGCTCTTAAAGAAGCAATTCGTGGCAGGGAGAAAGAGCTTGGAGTTTTTATTGCCGGCGGAAAAGGAGCGACTTCCAGAAAAACTCCGGATCAGATTACTCAGTGGGGAAGAATCCTAAGTTTGCCACAAACAACAACGGACAAATTGGTCTACTCCTCAAAAATGTCTGCAAAAGTTGATAGCTCACTTGTTCAAGATGACTATACGCTTTATCACCACGCATTTTTCTTTAGCCGGAACGGAGCATGGACTGTTGTTCAGCAGGGAATGAATACTGCAAATGCAACAGCCAGAAGATATCATTGGCACTCGGAAAGCCCGGCAGATATTGAGTTTACAGAAGAGCCTCACAAAGGAATTGCCTCCCAAGTTTTCAGAAAACAAACTCGTAACTTAGTTTCCAGAAAGAGTAAAAAGAACAAGGATATTTCAATTGAGTTAGTTGATTCTGGCTATAACACACTGATGAAAGATATAGAGCTTTTACGAAAACACTCCGGCGCAGTATCTCGTATGATCGCTTTGAAAACGCCGCCAAATCAATCTTTGCAAGGCGTCCCCTTGCGAAGCTACGAGGCACAACAGCAGGAGTTTGTATTTGCCCAGTTTGATGGAGTTGAGTTTAAGCATCATGATGTAGAAATGGAAGATTTTGCAAAGAGCAAATATCTTGAAAGAATACTTCAGCGAGTCACTTATGAAACCCCGCAGGATTTTGAAAGTTTACTCTCTATTAAAGGGGTAGGTGGTAAAACGATAAGGGCCTTGAGTCTAGTATCTGAAATAATCTATGGGGCAGAGCCTTCTTATCAGGACCCAGCGCGGTATTCATTTGCCCACGGCGGAAAAGACGCAACACCGTATCCAATCGACAAAAAAACTTATGACCAGACTATTGGAATACTCCAACACGCAGTCCGAAGATCCAAAATTGAACCTTCCGAAAAAGACAAAGCATTACGACGTTTATCAAAATAGCGTTGGAAGACTAATTCCGCGGGTGCCAATATATAACCACCCCAAGGGTGGAAACCTAACACCCCAAGGGTGGAAACCTAAAAGGTCTCAATACTATCAAGTATTTAGAGCAAATAGACTAATTTTTTAATAACTTTATTTGATCTCTCAAAATCGCTGCGGATTCGAAATCAAGTTCTTTTGCCGCTTCCTGCATTTGGCGTCTTAGCTCACGCGCAAGTTTTTCCCGCTCATCAGGCATAAGAACATCCTTTTCCACAAGCTTCATAAGAAAGCTAGCTGATTTTTCATCTTCCTGTTCTTCCTCAACCAGCCTTGCCCGAATCGCTTTTTGAATAGATCGGGGAGTAATCTTGTGTTTCTTGTTATATTTAAGCTGTGCTTTTCTTCTTCGCTCAACTTCGGCTATGGCAGCTTTCATAGATCCTGTAACGTTATCTGCATACATAATCACTTCTGAATCAACATTTCTAGCAGCTCGTCCCATGATTTGAATCAGCGATGTTCTACTCCTTAAAAAGCCTTCCTTGTCGGCATCAATTATTGCAACAAGGGACACTTCCGGAAGGTCAAGCCCTTCTCTTAAAAGATTTATTCCTACCAAAACATCGTAATGACCTGAACGCAGCTTATCCAATTCGTCCTGGCGTTCAAGCGTTTCAATATCTGAATGAAGATATGAGACTTTAATGCCGCGTTCCGCAAGATACGCAGCTAAGTCCTCTGACATTCTTTTGGTAAGAGTTGTTACCAAAATTCTTTGTTTTTTGTCCACTCGTTTTTTAATTTCCGAAATTAAATCATCAATTTGTCCCTTGGTTGGTTTTACTGTCACGGTTGGATCAACAAGACCGGTTGGGCGGACCAACTGTTCGACTATGGCATTATCAAACTCTTTTGCAAGGGACATTTCGTACTCATCGGGAGTTGCAGAAACATAAGCCATTTGATGTACTCTTTCCATAAATTCATCAAACCTTAAAGGTCTATTGTCCAGCGCCGAGGGGAGCCTGAAGCCAAAGTCAATAAGAGTTTGTTTTCTAGCTCTATCTCCGTTGTACATCCCGCGAATTTGGGGAATAGTCATATGAGATTCATCAATAAATGTGAGAAAGTCAGGCGAGCACTGCTCAAAATAGTTTAAGAGTGTAGAAGGAGGTTCTCCCTGAGACCTTCCATCAAAGTATCGTGAGTAATTTTCAATACCATTGACAAATCCTACTTCCTGGATCATTTCCAAGTCATAGTTTGTTTTCTGAATAAGTCGTTTTGCCTCTAAATCTTTTCCTGATTTTTCTAACATTTGCACCTGTTTATCAAGGTCCAACCTTATCATTTTAAATACGTCTTTGTAAGTACTTGGATCGGTCATGTAGTGTTTGGCCGGATAAATTACACTACTCGTGAGAATTTGAGTTGATTTCCCAGTGATGGGATCAAATTCTGAAAGTTTTTTAAGTTTTCCGTTTGATATTTCGATCTTAATCCCAGCGTCCATATATGCCGGAAAAAGATCTATATCCTCACCTCTTATTCTAAATGTTCCTCGCTTAAATCCGTAATCATTCCTATCGTACTGAAGATCTGCGAGTCGAAGAATTGTGCTTTTTTGATCAAGTTTCATACTAGTTTTTAATTCCATGACGAATTTTCCGTATTCAATGGGGGAACCTATGTTATAAATTGCGGAAACTGATGCAATAACTATTACGTCACGTCTTGTTAGAAGGTTTGTGGTTGCTGAAAGTCTTAGCTTATCAATCTCTTCATTTATCTCCGATTCTTTTTCAATATAAGTATCAGTTGTCGGAATATATGCTTCTGGCTGGTAATAATCGTAGTATGAGACAAAATAGTTGACTGAGTTCTCAGGAAAGAAATCCCTGAATTCCTGATAAAGCTGGGCCGCAAGAGTCTTGTTATGGGAAATAATAAGCGTTGGTCGATTGAGCTTCTCAATCACATTTGCCATGGTAAAAGTTTTTCCGCTTCCTGTTACTCCAAGAAGAACCTGGTGACCATTACCAGTTTCAATGCTTTTTGTTAGTTTTCTGATTGCCTCTGGTTGATCTCCAGAAGGTTCGAAATCGGACTTTAATTTAAAATTCATGATAAACTATTGCTCTATTGTTGTTTCTCGACTCTCCGCAAGATGGCGGATCGCTCGAAGAATACTTGTACTGAGCCCGCCGAACGTATTGTTCGAGCATGTCGAGAACAAGCGACTTAATATTTTAACACATACCAATGTCATTCTGAACTTGTCCGCCCTGAACGAGGCCGAAGGGTTTCATAATCTAGATGCTGAAACAAGTTCAGCATGACAATAAACATTGACTGCTTTTGACACACTTTGTCCTCTTGCAAAATTCTGATTATTTTCGTATAAAATATACATACAGCATAAAGCTACGCAACGCTGCAAGCGGCAAAGTTTGTAAAGTTGTGTTTGATAGCTGTCCAATAAACAATGCCAGGCGTACTTTATAGAAAAGAAAGAGATGTTTTGGAGTTTTTAGCTCAGTTCCAAAAAACACACGGATACAGCCCAACGCTCTCGGAAATCTCACAAGCTACCGGACATAAAAGCAATTCCACAGTCCACACGCTCATCAGAACACTTGTTGAAAAAGGATACGTACAAAAGGTTGAGGGAAATACAAGAGTTCTTAAAATAATTGATGAAAAAACTGCAGCGGGTCTTATGGGTCAGCCTCCTTCAATCGAGCTGCCCCTTATGGGATTTATCGCAGCCGGAAAGCCTCTGGAACCCCATACTGATCCGAATGCTACATTTCAGATATCGGCTTCTATGATTTCAGGAAAAAAAACTGCGTACGTCCTCCAAGTTAAAGGGGATTCCATGATTGAGGAAGGTATCCTGGACGGTGATTATGTGGTAATTGAAAAAACAGAAACGGCTTCTAACGGAGATATAGTTGTTGCTTTGGTCGATGAGAGTCTTGCAACTCTTAAGAAATTTTATCAAGAAAACGGTAAGGTGGTTTTGAAGCCGGCAAACTCCGCAATGGAGCCAATTTATCCCAATTCCTTAAGAATTCAAGGCATAGCAGTGGGAATTGTCCGCCGCTTCAAAACATACTAAAATCCGCAGGTGTTAAGGTAATTCCATTAATTCCACCCCAAGGGTGGAAAGCTAAATAAAGCGTTTTTTTCGAAAGATCGTTTTGTGAGCTTAACAATTTTAAATTCTCGATCATAATTGTAAATGTCCGACCTTTATTACCTTGTTTATCGGCCGAACTTGGGGAGCTTGATGATTTTTAGCTTGTGGTTGATGTACCAGAGAAGCGCGGCAACGAACAAAGCACCGAGAACGATTTGGAATTGTCTGAAATAAGGCTCCAGCTTACCCCACTGACTTCCAAACCGCACACCGACATAAGTTAGTCCGATTGACCACAGGAGCGATCCTACAAACGTATAAAAAGAAAATTTCCAAATATTCATTTCCGAGAGTCCTGCCGGAAGAGATATAAATGTGCGGATTGCCGGAAGAATTCTTGAGAAAAAGGCAACAGCATCTCCATATTTTCTAAGCCAACCGAGAGAGCGTTCGTACTCATGTTCGGTAATTAAAAGAAATTTACCCCATTTCCTAATCCATTTTAAAATTACGTGTTCTTCGAGGTAATAACCTATTCCGTAAGCTATCCAAGATCCAACAAGGTTGCCAAAAGCTCCTGCAAGAACAACCAGCCAGAAATTAAGCTTGCCTTGCTGGACTAAAAATCCTGAAAATGGCATTGTAATCTCAGAAGGAAGGGGAATAAGGGCTGATTCTAGGGTCATGAGTATAAATATGCCTACGTAGCCAGTTGTGTCAATAAACTGTATAATATAGTTCGTTAATATTTCAACAACCTGATGCATAAAGGTAATTTATACATTGTAGCAACGCCGATTGGAAATTTACAAGATATAACTTTGAGAGCGATTGATGTTTTAAAACGTGTAAATTATATTGCATGTGAGGATACCAGGAAAACGGGGATATTGTTAAAAAACTTGAATTTGAAAAATGAACAAATGTTAATTTCTTTTTATGATCAGGTTGAAGAGGAGAAAATTCCAAATATTGTTAATATTCTAAAAAACGGGGAAGATGTGGCTTTGGTTTCGGATAGCGGTACACCCACTATTTCTGATCCCGGATTCAAGCTTGTTCGGAAAGCCTTGGGAGAGGGGATAAATGTAATACCCATTCCCGGACCAAATGCTGCAGTTGCAGCACTTTCTTCATCCGGGCTTCCAACAGATAAGTTTTTATTCCTGGGATTTTTACCAAAGAAAGAAGGGAATAGGACTCGATTACTTGAGGATTTGAGAAATTCGAACAAAAACCTGGAATCAACTGTAATTATTTATGAAGCTCCGCATCGTTTGATGAAAAGCTTAATGAGCATTTTGTCGGTGTTTGGCGATATTGAAGTTGTACTAATGAGAGAGCTGACAAAAATCCATGAGCAGGTGTTTAAGTTAAAAATTACTGAGGCACTAACTTATTTTGAAAACAAAAAACCAAAAGGGGAGTACGTAATTTTATTTAATACCAAGCCTGTCTAACTTTTCAATTTCGGATTCAATCTCAAGCAGTCTGTTGTATTTTACTACCCTTTCTCCTCTTGCAGGCGCACCAAATTTGACATAGTTTGCACCAATTGCAACAGAGAAGTCTGCTATGAAGTCGTCTGTGGTTTCACCGGACCTATGGGAACCTATTATTTTAAGTCCTGCCTCACGGGCCACCTCTGCAGTTGCAATTGCCTCAATTACCGTTCCTATTTGGTTCGGTTTTATAATGATACCGTTAATTGCGTTTTTCTTGATTGCGGTTTTAAGTCTTTCAATATTAGTGGCAATTAGGTCATCACCGACAATCATCGTGTTTTTAGACATGGTTTTTGTTATGTTTTCCCATCCATCCCAATCGTCTTCAGCAAAGGGATCTTCAAGATATATTAGTTTATATTCGTCGGTTAGCATTTTATAAACCTCAATAAAATCACCTTGCCGCATATCTGTACCATGATCTTTTATATGATATTGACCGTGGTTATAAAAATTATTAGATGCGGCATCAATTCCTAAAAAAACATCGTATTCAATTCTGTATTGACTGAGTGAAATTGCGTCAGTAAGCATTACCAGGGCATCACGATTTGCCTCAAGGCTTGGAGCGAATCCTCCTTCGTCACCAATAAGAGTTGATGCATCTCTGTCGTGCAGAGTTTTTTTAAGTGATTGGTAAATTAAAACTGACATATTTAAAGAATCCTGATACTGGAATGAGGTGGCCGGAATTATTAAGAATTCCTGAAAGTCCAAATTATTTCCAGCGTGTTTTCCGCCGTTTAAAATATTAAAAGCAGGGGTAGGAATTTTAAATGAGGAGAGAGAAAGATTAGTGTATCTCCTTAGGTATGCGAATAAGGGAATTCTAAGAGATTTTGCCGCAGCTTTTGATGCAGCCATGGAAACCGAGAGAATTGCATTGCTCCCAAGCTTCTCTTTATCTTTCGTGCCGTCGATATCGATTAATAATTTGTCAATTTCATGCTGTTTGAGGCCGTCAACCCCTTTTAATTTAGGCGATATAACTTCAGAAACATTAGCAACGGCTTTTATCACTCCCAATCCTGCAAATTTTGTAATATCGCCATCTCTTAACTCTTTTGCCTCGTATTTACTTGCTGATGTACCCGTAGGTGAGGATGCTATTCCAATGGCTCCATTATCAAGAATTACTGCTGATTCAACCGTTGGAATTCCTTTTGAATTTAGGATTTGGCGGGCTATTGCTCGGGTAATTTTTGGCATATATTAATCTCTTAACATTCTTTCTTCAACTTTTGATGCGTGTTTTTTTACATGCGGGACAAGATCTGAGGATACGGAAAGAGATGTTACGCCGCACATTATTGCTTTTTCCGCAATTTCAGGATAAGAAGCTGCCTGACCGCAAATAGAAGATGTAATTCCTCTTTTTTTTGCGGTTTTGATAACTGTTTCTATTGCCCAAATAACAGCTTTATTTCTCTCATTAAACTCCTGGGCAACTTCACTGTTATCCCTGTCTGTACCCAGAATCAGCATTGTAAGATCATTTGTTCCAATTGAGACCCCATCAATTCCTACATCTATAAAATCATCAAGAAGTATAACGTTTGATGGAATCTCAACCATCATCCAAAGTTTAAATGTAGAAGACCGGTTAAGCCCTGATGCTGTTATGATTTTTTTAACTTCCGAAAGTTCTTTTGGAGTCCGGACAAAAGGAATCATAAGCCATAAATTTTTGCAATTTTTTTTATTTCTAACATATTTTATTGCTTCAAGTTCTAGTTTAAAAACTTCGGGATCGTTAATATAACGGTATGCGCCTCTGTAGCCAAGCATTGGGTTGGGCTCCATTGGCTCAAATTCCCGACCTCCAACAAGATTTCTGTATTCGTTCGTTTTAAAGTCGGTTGCCCTGTAAACAACCGGTTTTGAATTAAATGCATTGCAAAATATTTCTAAATTTTCCGAAAGTTTTTCAATGTACTCTTTTCTTTTTCCGTCTCTTATCATTTTTTTAGGATGAACCCCAATTCCCGCTATCATAAACTCAGCTCTTAAAAGCCCGATTCCGTCAGCTGATACACCAGGCTGCCTGCTTGCATATTCAGGCTCAGCCAAATTAACATATATTTTTGTTTTTGTTTTTATATGGAGATCTTCAAGATCAAATACCGATGATTTTGCAGCGTCTGAAGCCACTTTAGTATCTCCGCCTTTAAATATTTCTCCTGTTTCGCCATTTACCGTTATTACATCGCCATCTCTTAGGCTTTTTGTTGCGGTTTCGGTGCCTACCACCGCAGGAATTCCAATTTCACGCGAAACTATTGCAGCATGTGAAGTTCTGCCTCCCAAATCCGTAACAATTGCGGCGGCTTTTTTCATGGCCGGTACATAGTCCGGGTTAGTCTGAGGAGCAACGAGTATTTCTCCTTTTTCAAGTTTGCCAATTTCCCTGGAGCTTTTAAGAATTTTAACGTGTCCTGTAACAATTCCAAAACTTGCTCCGTCTCCTTTAAGAATTGGCTTTCCCAGGTTTTGGTCAGAAGCTCCGTTTTTGTTTTCATTTTTTTTGTTAATAGTCGTAATTGGTCTTGTCTGAATAGCGTAAACATTTTTTCCTTCAATCGCCCACTCAATATCTTGAGGAAAAAAATAATGATTCTCGAGTTTTTTACCAAGTTCATAAAGCCTTAAAATTTCTCCATCTGAAATTTTTTGTCTTTTCTTAGAAAGAATAGGTACGCCTACTTCCTTATTGTCAGTTCCTATTTTTTTAAGCATAACGTTTTGTGTGTTTATTTCCTTAAATATTATTTGATCCGTTTCTTTTGAAACTTCGTAATGATCCGGAGTCACTTGTCCTTGAACAATCATCTCTCCAAGTCCCAAAATTGCCTCAATTACCACTTTTGTCTTATCATTTGTAACTGGGTCTATCGTAAACATAACGCCCGACTTATCAGATTCAATCATTCTTTGGATAATCACTGCAATTCCGACTTTTGTTTGATCAAATTTGTTCTCGTTCCTATAAAAAATTGCGCGTTCTTCAAAAAGAGATGCCCAGGACTTCTTTATGCTTAAAATTAGATTTGATTCTCCTTTCACGTTAAGATAAGTTTCCTGCTGTCCCGCAAAGGAGGCATTGGGAAGGTCCTCTGCGGTTGCCGATGATCGGACAGCTACAAGCGGATCGGACAGTGAACTCCCAAGTTTTTTATAAAATTTGTAGATTTCAAGCTTAAGTTCATCTGAAACTTCTCCTAACATAATTTCTCTTTTAATATGACCGGAAACTTGCTGCAGAGAGTGAGGATTTTCAAAATTTACCGTATTTATAAGATGATGGATTTTCCTTTCTAAGTTATTTTGTTTTAGAAAATCAAAATATGTAAATGCTGTTGTAATAAATCCGTCCGGAACAGGAAATCCTGCTTTTGACATTTCTCCCAGGTTGGCACCTTTTCCGCCAACTATATTTACGTCTTCTTTATCAACTTCGGAGAACCAAACAACTTTTTTTGACACTTACTATATTATGAAAATTTTTGGTGAGTAAAGCAAGTGGAGAGGGGTTATTTATTAAGATTTTCTTTAAAGTAATCCACCCAGGGAATGACGCTTGGATCCTGCCCGTATAAAAATCCTAAATAAAGGGACAGGTATCCGCCAAAAGACAAAACGTTTAAAACCTGTGAAAGCTTTGAAGAGCCAAGGGCGTTGTAGGTTATGTGATCAACGCCATTTTTTGATACCACCTCTTTAGTAAGACTAATTCTTTTAGAATGAATAGGGGAGAATAGGTCAGAATCAAGAAATAAAACTTTTAATTTTTTATCCTGCGGATTTTTAAACCCTTCCATCAAATGATGATTTAGCTCCGGCAATTCTTCAAAAACAGAAATGCTTTTTGACGTTTCGTTCAGCTGATTTCGTATAATATGGGCATTTCCCACCAGGTGCTGTGCTGTAAAAATTAAAGGAATAAACTCATAAAGAGTTTTTGCAATTTCCTGTGCGTGTGATTTTATATTGTTCTGATCCTCTTCCAGCTCATCAATTGCGAGCATAAGCTCTTCTTTGGTGAAGGAAATTGTTCCCAGTTTCTCTAATAGAATTAATGTTCCCAAAACGATATACCCGGTTCCCAGTCTTGGTTGCCCCGAAGGATTGTTTTTGGGATTAAAAGTAAATCCCGGGTAATTTTCTTTTAGCATGTCACCGAGTTTTCCGCCGCTTGAAAATCCCGCTATTTTTGCACCTTTTTCTTTGGCTTCCTGGGCGCAGGACAAAACTTCTTCTGTTGATCCTGAGTAACTTATTGGCATAACAAGCGAATTCTTATCTGCAAATCCCGGAAGCTTGTAATCTGAGTTAACAACCGTTGGGACCTTAATGCTGTCTTGGAATAATGAAAGAAGAACGTGTCCTCCGTATGCAGAACCGCCCATACCGCAAATTACGATATTTTGCACATCTTTATAATGCGAGTTTGCTCCCTCAAAATAGGGGACTTCGTAATATTCATCAAGCATTTGTCTGCACTGGGCGACAAGCATTCCGGTTGAGCCGTAAACGTCTTTTGGATCAAGATTTTTAAATGTTTCAGGCTTTTTTAAATCAATCATTTTGCAAGTTTTTCTATCTCTGATTTTAACTCATCTCTCTTTTCTTTCATAGTGGGCTCGTTATATGACTCAACATTAAGTCTGAGGAGCGGTTCAGTATTTGAGGATCTTAGAGAAAATCGCCAATTGGGGTATGTTATGGCTATTCCGTCCATATCATTTAGCTCTCCGTCTTTGTATTTCTCTTTAATAGACTCGGTTATTTCCGAAGCATTTGCGACTTTAAAATTAAACTCACCAGACTCAAAACTTCTTCGAAGCTCATTTACAATCTCTGAAAGTTTTTTATTCTCCCTAGTCATTACCGCAAGAACTGTTAGTACTACAGGAATGGGCGCTTCACCATTCCCTGTAGCTTTATAAAAGAAATGTGAAGAGGACTCTCCTGCGAATATTGCGCCCGTTTTATGCATCTGTTCTGTTATATTTGCATGTCCGACTTTTGTAATCTCATACTTTCCGCCATTTTCTTGAATTACTTTACTCGGTCCCATAATGTATCTAATGTCAAAAAGTATAGTTGAACCAGGATTTTTTTTAAGAAGCTCACGGGCAACAAGGGATGTAATTATTGAGGGAGGGACAATTTGACCGTTTTCATCAATGAAAAAAAATCTATCTCCATCACCGTCCGGGGCAAAACCAATATCAGCTTTTTCTTCGATAACTCTCTTTTGCAAATTAACTAATGTATCAAAGTTTAGTGGATCCGGTTGATGTGCGGGGAAAGAGCCGTCTAGCTCAAAATTCATCTTTATAAGATTCCCGGGGATATTTTTGAAAAGCTCTTCTATGTATAAGGCTGCCAT